>NZ_JAMBMW010000027.1:0-19828 GCF_024208055.1 Candidatus Nebulibacter yamunensis | reverse complement strand
GTAAATCCTTTTTTTGTCAGTGGAAAGGAGGTTGCGATTAAGAAATGGGGGTCTCTTAATAATGATTCAAAATTGATAGTATCAATCATGTTATTTTATTTCAACAACTTTTGTTGGATAAATTTTTTTACCATAACCAAATTACACTCCCAACAACCTTTTTATTCATTTAATCTCCCTAGTCCTAAACCAAAGACAACCATTCTTTACACAAAAATACTACCTCGGTTAACCATAACCTCATATTATTACTAACAGTGCCTAACCTGATTTGAAGATGATAAATTGGTCAAAAAAGCTTTAATAACGATTGCTTATCTCTCTGGTTTATTTCTTTGTATTGAAAGCAGCTATGCCTGCCGCAAAGACTTAAATACTCGAGATATTTTTTCGGAATTGGGAGACCCTTGTCATCTAGTTGGTGATCCAGTCAATCCCGTTAATGGCAATATGCATCTTGAAAGGATAGATTATATTGTTAACAGTCCAAATCCAATTGAAATCAAGCGCTATTACAACTCACAATTAAATGCTTTAAAACATCAACCTTTCGGCAAAGGGTGGAGCAGTGTTTTTAATGTTCAGTTAAGCACAGAACAGAAAGCGAATGATCATCAGCAAATTTGTTTACAGGATATTGATGGTAAGCGTATCTGTTTTAATGAATATAAACCGCTAATGCTAGGGTCAGACCCAATTGAGCTGTGGTCATCAAAAGAAAACACACGCCTATCTCTGTTACAATCACCTAATGGTTATACACTGAAATTTTTAGACAATAGCAGTTATATCTTTGATAGAAATGGATTACTTATTGAACATACTAACTCAGATGGTCGATCACATAAGATAACATATGTTGACGGTAAAATTGTCATTACGGATGAGTTTGGATATAAGCTAACTGCTCAAACAGATAGCAATGGATTGGTTAGTGCTGTTGAACTACCTGATGGCAATCGCATTGTTTATATTTATGCTGATAATCAATTAGTTTCTGTTGATTACCCTAACGGTAGTTCAATACATTATTTGTATGATCAGCAGGGTAACCTTGCTGGCGTTTATGATGGTCAAGAGAAGCCAGTATCGCTGTGGCAATATGATCATAAACAGCGAGTAGTTTATAACCGCCAGATAAGAAACGCAGGTTATGAAGATGCTATTTTTACTTTTGCTTATAAAAACCATTTAACCGATAGCTATTGGGATTTTTATTTTAAAACACTGGTTGGATTACCAAGAGGTGGTGCACAAGAGTATGACTTTGCTTCACATAAAGCATCAAGTTATCCCATTGAATATCAAATAAAAACCTTTGATCGTGGGCAGCTAATTGAGCAGAAACTATTTGAGCATAGCCATGACTGCCACGTTTTTCCTAAAGAGGTTAAAAGCGAGAGTGTAAATGTTAGTACCTATTATGATGACAAGGGTTTATTGCGTCAGAAAAAAATAGCTCATGGTTCAACGATTTATGAAGAAGCTAATTACCGATGGAATCAACATAGATTACCCGAAGAAGTTAAATATTTAGGTGGTTTAACCTTACATCTTAGCTATGACCACAAACAGCGCCCTAAGCGTATCAGTAGCAGTGATGGTAAATCTGAACAGGTATGGCAGTATACTTATGATGATAAAGGTTTCCCGATTACTGCTCAGGCACCACATAACTATGATAAACCAGATGCGGTGATTCAGTATCAGTATACTGATAAGGGAAAGCTTGTCAGTATTACCAATGAGTTGGGTCACAAAGTCACTTATGATGAGTATGATCCATCGGGTAATTTATTACTATTTACCAATGAAAATGACGTTCAAACAGGCTATCAATATGATGCGATGAATTTACCCGTTTCAATCACCATAAATGACACCGATCAAACCTTATTGAATTATGACAAAAACAATTTTATTAACAAAATCATTTCAGCTGAAGGCGTATCTACCTATTATGACTTTAATTACTGGGGGGATTTGCGTAGTGTTAAAGATCATCAAGGAAATCGCTACGTTCAACAAATAGACCCGATGGGGAATATTGCTACAAAGTTAATTTATGATCAGACAGGGAAGCTGGTCTTTAAAAAAACCTATGAATACGATAGCGCGAATCGCTTACATCATCAAGGTGATGGTGAAGGTAACGACATACGAACCTACTTTTACAAAGAAAAGCAAGTTCAACCAGCGTATTTAGTTGATCGTAAAGAGGTAACAGATCGCTACACTTACGATGGTGATGAACGTCTTACTAATATAGAAAAAATATCACCAGAAGGTAAAAGGCTAGATTATTTAAATTTATCTTACGATGCGCTAGGATACATAAAGTCAGTTGATACAGCTTCATATCACAGCAGTTATGTACGCAATGTATGGGGAAATATTACATCGCTTAAACGTCAAGGCAAGGAAGAAGAAAAGTATAGCTATAATGATAAAGGACAGCTCAAAATATATCAGGATGGTAAAAATCAACAATTTGGCTATGAATATGATTTGCTTAATCGTGTGACTAAGATTAGTGCTCAAGATTAGAAAGACACAACCCCTAAAAAATTGCTTCAGTATTTTTATGACCAAGGATCTCATGCAACTGGCAAGCTAAGTCGTATTGAGCGCTATATGCCATCAACCAATCAGCTAACAGCAATAGACAACCACTATGATACTATTGGGAATATTAGCGCTCAAATATATATCATTGATAGTAAAGAATACAAAGCAGAGTATCGCTATAACAAAGACAGTCAAATGACTTCGATCACTTATCCAAGTGGACTTAAAGTGAATTATCATTATAATCAAGCGGGTAAAATCGATAGTATCACGAGTAATAACAGTTTCTCTTCAATTGCTTCTGAAATTGAATATATGCCATTTGGTTCTGTCAAATCACTGGTCTATGGTAATCAATTAAAACTAACCCGTGACTACGATTTGAGCTATCGGTTAACAAAGCAGCAAGTCGGTGAGCTTGAAGATTATTACAGTTATGATGAAGTTAGCAATATCATTAATACTATTCACCGACAGTTACCACAAGAAAGTAAGGCTTACACTTACGATTTACTTAATCGTATTACCACGATGCAATCGGCGACTGAAAATCAAAGCTTTGTGTATGATGATAGCCATTACAGCAATTCTATGCGTGAAAAAGTCAGTAGCATCAATGGCAAAATACAGTTTAGCCAATATAACAATAAGCTTAACAGTTACACTGATGATAAAAGCCATCATGTTGAATATGATAGTAATGGCAATGTTACTAAACTAGGAGAAATGACATTAAGTTATGATGCGTTTAATAACTTAATAAAGGTAAGCAAAGCAGGCAAGCCTGTTGCTGAGTATCAATATAGTCCATTCAATCAGCGTGTCATCAAAGTGGTTGATGGCAAAAAAACTATCTTTATTTATGATCAGCTTGGAAAACTAATAGAGATTATCGCACCACATTCGATTACCGTTACCGATATTATTTACTTAGATGATCAACCGATTGCCCAGATTGTTAATGGGTCAACGTATTACTTTATGAACCATGCAAACACTACGCCCATGTATCTTTTAGATCAACAAGGCAGAGAAAGTTGGCGCGCTAATATTAAACCTTTTGAAATCGATGCAAATGGTATTGTTGAGCAAAACTTACGCTTCCCTGGGCAGTATTATGATGAAGAAACAGGTTTTTATTACAATAACGCCCGCTTTTATCACCCCAAACTTGCACAGTATTTACAGCCTGAGCCATTAGATATTTTATCAGGGGGTTCACAATACTCTTACGCATACGCAGGTTATAATGTAATAGATGTAACAGGTGAAAATCCAGTTGTAGTTGCAAGAATAGTTGTGGTGGCGGTATTAAAATTCGTTTGGAAGCCGATAGCGACAGCCTTTACAAAAGGAGCAAGCAAGACAGAAAAAGCAGCAAATAAGGCAGAGGCTGCAAGACAAACACCTAAAGAGATTTCTAAACAAACTAATGCTTGTAAAACTGGACAGGTTTGTGGTGGTAATAATTTAGCAGAAAGTATATCTCAAGCTGCAAATTTAAGGAACTATTTGCGTCAAGCTGAAGAATATGGACAAGGAAATATCAAGGAACTACAGAATGGAAAATATCGCTTTTATGGTGAGTATAGTTCTGCAAAAACACATGGAGAAATGGCAGGTAGACGAATAGTTAGAGAGTGGAATTATAAAAGTGGAGCTAAGCGGACATGGCATGAAACAGTTGATCATAATGGTAGAGTCCGTCAAGTAAGACCAGAAATGAATAATGGAGTCAAGACTCATTACACTTTTGATAAAAATGGTAATTTTATGGGGAATCGGTGATGATTTTAACATTAAAGGATATACACAATATTTTTGTAAAATTAATAAATAATCGCCTATCTTTAGAAGAAGCAGATCGGTGGGCATACAAAGTAATAGAAGAATTTGATAATAATACATTGATCTTCGATCCAAAGAAATATCAAGACCATATGTGGCGCGCTGTATCCTATCTATATGGTGTTGACCTTAAAATATCTCCTAATGAGTATATGCATTCATTGTCGGATATAGAGGAGTATTATAATAATTGGTGCAACACAATTCAAAAATAAGAAAGTATTGTTAGTTTGAAGTTTCACATGTAAAAATTTCCCATTTTCTATAATGTATAAAAATTTATACTTTTTGAAAAAGTTAAAAATAGAAAGCATCTTTTTATTGAAGATACTGCTTAATTAACCCATCCATTTGTAAGCCTTAACTTATACGTCAAAGCGTTGGGCAGCCTATAATACATTATTTATTTAAAGTAAAACCATTTAGAATAAACATGATCTAAATGATTACCTGTTGGATTATAGCCTCCTATATCTTTGCTTACTAATCGAAAATATGAATAATTGTAAACAGGCAAAGTGTAATAGTTATCCATTGCAACCATGATCGCTTTTTTCATATTTTCATCATATTCTTGCAAAGTTGTCGCACCTAAACCTTGATAGTAATATTTGTCTAACTCTTCATTACAAAATTGCCCACGATTACTACTACTGCCACAAATGTACATGCTGACAAAGTTACTTGCAGTATTATAATCAGCAATCCAAGCTTGGCGTGCAACTTCAAAATCCGCTTTATTAAGCGTTTGCAGATAAACTTTCCATTCTTCATTACGAACGCTTACTTTGACTACACCATCAAAAGCTTTTTGCCACATTTGTGCAATTACTTGCGCAATTTGTAAGTGCGTTGGATCAGTATTATATGAAATAGTAAATTTAAGTGGATTATCTTTTGAGTAACCAGATTTTTGTAAAAGTTTTAAGGCTTCATCATTACGTTTATCTATACTCCAGTTGACCCAATCATAGCTTGGTAGTGTTTTATAAATATCTGCATAAATACCATTTTGAATACCATCTGGCACAATACTATATAACGGCGTTTGACCCATTTTAAGAACATGTGTAGTAATTGCTTTTCTATCAACTGTCATTGTCAATGCTTTTCTTACATCAAGTTTATCTAATCCAGGGACTTTTACATTCATCCAATAAAAATATGTTCCCAGCTGTGTGATATTCTTAAATTGCTCACCATACCTCTTTTGATAGTTCTCACTACTGGTTGTTTGTGGTAAACTGTAAGTCATATCTATTCGACCCGCTCGAAACTGATTGTACTCATCAGATGGTGAGGTAATGGGATAAAAATTAACCTGATCAATCTTAACGTTTTTAGCATCCCAATAATAGGGATTCTTTTCTACACTCAACACACCATTTGTAACCCATTTATTTAGCTTATAAGCTCCATTTGAAACGATATTCTGTGGCTGTGTCCATTGATCGCCATATTGCTCTATAGCTGGTGGGTAAACAGGTTGAGCTGTTGCTAGTATCAACACAGACGGAAAATAAGCTTGTGGATGAGCTAAGGTAATTTCCAATGTTTTTTCATCTATGGCTTTAACCATTAGTGTGTCTGGCGATTTTTTCCCAGCAAGAATTTCCTTTGCATTACCAATCGCATTTAAATAAACCCCCATCACAGCTGTTGTTCTTGGTGTTACTGCTCGCTTTAAAGAATATACAAAATCTTCTGCTGTGACAGGTTCGCCGTTTGACCACTTAGCTTCTTTCCTTAAATGAAAAGTATAAACCTTTCCGTCATCTGAAATATCCCATGATTCTGCCACACCTGGAATAGGGTTATTATTTTCATCTTCAGCAACTAAGCCTTCAAATAAATCATTTAAAACGCGAGCCGAGGTTGTATCACTTGCCAATGCTGGATCAATGGTTGGAATGTTTTCCCTTAAGCTAATATTTAATGCACGATTAGCTTGGTTAGTTGACTTTGTTTCTTGCTTAAGGTTTTCACTCTTAGTTGTTTTTGTACTTTCGTCTCCACAGGCTGTTATAAGCAAAGCTGAGATGGCTAGTATTGATATTTTGAGTTTTGTTTTAGTATTGTATATTTGCACGTTCTCTCTCCTCTTTTTTATTGTATGAAAATTGTAAGTTGATGTTTACACACTTAAGTGATTAGATTTTTATTTTCCACCTTTTAAAAATTCACAATCAACTAAGTCCCTTGCAAAATTTAGTTTTGATTTAATTTAGCCAACTAAAGCCATTAGTTTATATGGGTTGTTACGGTTTGTTGGTTAAAATTTGAATAACTTCACAAGAACATCAAGTCACATTTTTTTACATAAAAGCAACGTTTGTCAATTCTTTATTGCAGACTTATCTAAATTTAAGACATTTAGATTCTACAATTTTCTTTCTTCTTTCTCATAAATTATTTAAAAAGATTGCTAAGTGAAGCTTTTCTACTTTCAGAATATTTGAGTTACAATACTTTATGGTTAAAGCTTGTATGTTATCTTTTAGGAATAACCAAATGGATTTATATTTTTTAGACAATACCGTATTGGCAGACAAAGCTCAGCATATTCAAACCATTTTAGAAAATAGTAGCCTTACTGCTTCACAAAAATGGCAGGTGCTCACAAAAGAAATTCTAAACCCAAATATCACATTTACTTTGCATTTAAAACTCTATCAGTTGTGTTATCAAAACGAGTCTTTTAAACCAATGTGGTTACCTGATGAAAAAGTATCCCAAAATTACTACCTTGCACAATGGATGAAGCGACTGAATATTGATACGGTTGCAGATTTTCACCGTTATAGTATTGAACAAGCTAAAGCTTTTTGGCAACAAGCTATTGATGACTTAGCGATTGAGTTTACACAACCTGCTAATTGTGTTTTTGATTACAGTTTATTTCCTTATACACCTACTTGGTTGCCAAATGCACGCTTTAATATAGCAAACAGTTGTGTGAATGTTGACAACACGATTTTGAATAAACCTGCTATTCTCTATCACAAGCATATAAAAGAAAAAATAACGATAGAAACACTTAGCTATAAAGAGCTAGACACTCTGAGCACAAGAATTGCACAATCATTAATAACGCACTATAAAATAAAACCACAAAGCAAAATAGCAATTGTAATGCCGATGAATATTGAAGCTGTAGCTATGTATATTGCTATTATCAAATTAGGCTCAACTGTAGTTTCAATTGCAGATAGTTTTTCTATTAATGAAATTTGTACCAGACTTAAAATAAGTAACTGTCAACTTGTCTTTACACAAGATTTTATTGAGCGAAATGATAAAGCCTTAGCTCTGTATCAAAAAATAACTGAAACAGAAGTAGCATCCATCATTTGTTTAAAAACGCATTCAAGTTACACCAGATTACATCTACGTCCACAAGATATTGATTTTGAAAGTCTATTAAATCTTCCGATCGCATTAAAAAGCGATTTTAACTCATATATGCAAAGTGCACAAACACCTATTAATGTCCTTTTTTCATCTGGCACGACTGGCACACCTAAAGCAATTATTTGGGAACAAAGTACTGCGCTAAAAGCCGCAACTGATGCCAAGCTATATATGAATACCAATACGTCTGACATTTGGGCTTGGCCAACGAATCTTGGCTGGATGATGGGACCTTGGCTTATATTTGCGACTTTTATTAATCGTGCTACTCTTGCACTTTTTGATGGTGTTCCAACTTCACTGGATTTTATTCGATTTGTTGAAAAAGCCAAAGTGACAAAACTCGGTGTTATTCCAAGTATTGTCAATGCTTGGCGTAATCAAAATCTACTGGAAAAGATAAATTGGCAACACATTCAACTCTTTGCAACTACAGGCGAAGCTTCCAATCCTGAAGATATGCTTTACCTATCCATGAAAGCAGGCTATAAACCGATTATTGAATACTGTGGCGGCACTGAAATTGGTGGTGCTTATATAAGCTCAACACTATTACAACCCAATGTACCTTCTTGTTTTTCTACACCTTGTTTTGGTATTGAGTTAAAACTATTAAATACACAACAAGAAATTCTAAATGATGAAGGACTAATACAAGGTGAGGCTGCATTAAGTTCATGTGCATTGGGCTTATCTAACCGATTACTCAATGCCAATAATAACGCTATTTACTATGAAAAAATGCCTTATTACCATAACGTGCCTTTACGCCGTCATGGTGATTTATTGTTAAGGCTAGAAAATGGATATTATCGCTCATTAGGTAGAGCAGATAACACCATGAATCTAGGTGGAATCAAAACATCCAGTGCTGAGATCGAGCAAGTTCTCCTTCAACTTGACAACGTTTATGAATTGGCGGCAATTGCGGTTAGTGATGAAAATGAAGGCATCAGTAAGCTCGTTATTTATGTGGTAACCAAACAAGACTGCAGCCCAGTTGAACTTAAAAATAAAATGCAGAGCATACTCAAGGAGAGACTTAATCCTTTGTTTAAAATCAGTGACATTGTGTTAACAGATAAGTTGCCACGTACAGCAAGTAACAAAGTCATGCACCGTGAACTGAAGACACATTACCAACGATATTGTCGAAATACGCCATGTAATTTATAAACACTTAGCTAAGCAAGCTTAGCTCCCTACTTTAGGGAAATTTTAAAATGAGGCAAAACATGATGGTACGCTCAATATTTTTATTTATTTTAGTCGCTCTTTTTTTGTTTTTTGAAATGGCGCTTCAGGTCTCTCCTGGCATTATGACCAATCATCTTATGAATAGCTTAAAAATTGATATTTTTTGGTTGGGAGTTACTTCAGGTGCTTATTTTATTACTTATACCTTTATGCAAATTCCTGCTGGTTTGTTTTATGATCGCTTTTCTGCACGTAATGTTATTTTATTGCCCTTATTAATTTGTGTCGTTGGTGGTTTCTTGTTTGGATTAGCGCCAAACTTTTATTTGGCAACTTGTGCACGGATTTTTATGGGGTTTGGATCAGCATTTGCCTTTATTGGAGTTTTAGTAGTGGCAAGTCATGTGTTTAGCAAGCACTACTTTACACTCATTACTGGGATCACTCAAATGCTTGCAGCATTAGGTGCAATGTGTGGTGCACTTCCACTGTTACCACTTATTAAGCATTTTGGCTGGCGTACCACAATGGTGATTATCAGCAGTTTTGGTTTAGTACTTTTTGTCATCATGCTTTTATTTTTAAAGCTACCTAATAAGCATTTAACTAATGCTCCTACCAAAGCATGGACTGCTCTTAAGACTGTGGCTCAACAATCTCAAACTTGGTTTATTGCCCTTTACGCTTGCTTATTGTGGATGCCAATGGCAGTTGTTGCATCTCTTTACGGTATTGCATTTGTTGAACAATACTTTAATCTACCCTTTGCAACCTCTGCCACCATCGTGACTTTTATGTGGATTGGCATTGCAATCGGTAGCCCCCTATTTGGTTTCGTCGCAGATAAAACACATCAACTAAAATTAACACTAACAATATGTGCATTAATCGGTGTAGTAGGATTTGCACTTATTATGTTTATACCTATTACTAGCCTAATGGCGCTGATCTTCTTATTTTTGCTTGCAGGAGCAGCTTGCGCTGGGCAAGCGTTGAGTTTCTCACTGGTCAGTCGTAATAATAAATTAGAACATCGTGCAACAGCTATTGGCTTTAATAATATGGCTGTTGTCATTTCAGGTTTTATTTTTCAACCACTTGTTGGTTTTATTATTCGTGTGAGTCAACAAGGAAAGGCAACCAATTATTTATATGACTCCAATAGCTACCACAATGGGATGCTAATTGTGCTGATGGCTTATATTATTGCCGCTCTAACTGTTATTTTTCTAATCAAGCGTTAATAAAGTACAACACTTTTGCCACACTTTTTGTATCCTCCGAAGTCTGATAGAATATTTTGCCACCCTATTCTTCACCTTGCTCATATAGCGCTTTAAATCGATAATAACTACTCTTTGAGTAACATAATAATTTTTGTTGTTTCTGTTTCATTTTTCATTCCTAGATTACTAATTGTAGCCATTATAACCTAGAAAGAATCTACCCAATTATTTTAATATCCCCTTCTTACCTGTTTATTGAGTAATTTTGGTTAATTCGGTTTTCAAAGTCTTGTTTTGATTCAAACATAGTCTTGAAGGGTGTGTTGAAAGGCTCTTTTGTTTCAGTAAAATACCCCTCTACAATATTATTTAACCAATTTTTGTCTTTCGATTTCATGTTCATTATTTCGTAAGCCTTTTTAGACGATATTTCATTAATTTGGTTTAAAGTAAAATGGTTATACTGTCCCTTTTCATCATGTTTTTTGAAATACTTTGAAACTTCCTGTGTTGAGATTTAATATATTCCTTTATTAGGTTCAAAGTATAACGATTTTTCGCTGTCAATTACATTAACTGCTATTATATGACCTGTTTCTTTTTTATCGTGTCGCATCTCTATATTATAAAGCCCCGGAGGAGAATTGATAATTAAATCTACTAAAGCCTCCATGGTGTTTGCTTTAAATAAAGTTTTACTTTCTAAAAACTGTTCAGCATAAATTTTATCTTTATCTTCTTTTATTAGACTTGCTTTAGTTTGTATCAGATCAGCAATAGTTGAACTTACATAAGCATCTTTTATTTTTTTTACGACCTGGTTGTGTGAAAAGTTAACGACAGCTCCAAAGCACCTCCCACCTGAAGGAGCACCTAAAAATGCTTTTCCACGGTTATTAAATTTTATCAGTTTTTTTTCAGGCATTATTTTCTTCATTTTTATTTGTGATGTCATGTTAGTGAATTCAGTGTAAATAAGATATGTTTGCAAGATCAAGACCATTGAATTAAAGTCATCAAAATGACTAATCTACTAAGATTTATTCCTTTAGCCCTATTACCCTGTCATTTAGCAGCAAATTTCAGCTTCCTTTAAACAGATAGGTAAGATTATCTTGTTTGACATTTGAGCAAATGTCAAAAATATTAAATCAACACAAATAAAGATTCCAGGTTATATTTAAAAATTATACAATTATTGATTTAGAATAGTTTTATAAAAACAAAACACACTAGCAGTTAACTTAAAGTATGCTACACTAGCTTCGTGAAATTAGTTTAATGGAAAAAATCTAGGGAGTTAATCTATGTCATATAAAAAAGCACTTGTTGCCATCAATATATATGAAGATTTTCAACATATACTTGATTCAGCTAAATCAATTGCTCAAAAACTTCATTTGCAACTTGATATTATGACCGTTATTGATAATACTGCTGAATTTGTTCCAGCTGCAATGGATTTTCAAAAGAGCTTACAAGAAAATGCAAGACAAAAATTACAAGCAATCAAGCCGCAATTTGAAGGAATAAGAGCAGAGTTTCATATAGCACAAGGCAACCCTAATCATGAAGTCACACATTATGCTGAAGAAAATGGTTGCGATTTGGTGATTCTTGGCTCTCATGCACGTCATGGTCTAAACCTTTTATTGGGTTCAACTGCAAACAGCGTTTTACATAAATCAAAATGTGATGTATTAACTGTACGCATTCAAGAAGATCATCCCAATTTAGTTACCAACTATAACAAGATTTTATTGGCTACTGATTTAGAAGACGATAGTGCTGAAGTTGCTAAACTTGCTAAAAAAATAGCAACCACATTCAATTCCTCTGTTTCGACAATTTGTGTTCAAGGAGATCCAACCATTGTTACTGGTATTTATGGCATTGTGCCTGAGGTGCAAACTCAGTTGACTGAAGACATGCAAAAAAAATTAGATGAATGGTCAATGCAATATGGTTTTAAAGGTCAACGTTATTTGCAAACAGGTAACGCAGCAGATGAAATCACTGAAACAGCCAAATCACATGGCTATGGTCTTATTGTGATTGGGAGTCATCAGCGTGGTGCACTTGGTCGCTTCTTTTTAGGTTCAACAGCTAACGCCGTCTTACATCATGCCAAACAAGACGTTTTAGTTAAAAAGCTAAAAGCTTAGTGCTTGCCTACCTAAAATATCATATAAATTTTCTCTCTTTTATGCTCATTTTTGATTGTATGATCACCATTGATTCCTTACCATCTTGATTCATATCTATCAAAGTTTATGAGTAATATTATGCGCTTGGCACCTATTATGATTCACGTTAATAATTTAGAAGAATCAATTGCGTTTTATCAAAATATTTCGGGCGTGCCGTTGTTTAGAAATGAGTCAAACGTAATATGGAAGAAATAAATTTAATATCAACAAAGCCTTTTGATAATATTCCCAAGCAAATTATTTGGGAAGCACATAAAAGAGCTAAAACAAACAAATGTATTATATAATGTTAGCGTTTAGACTTACATAGAGAGTAAGACACTCAAAATGTTGTTGCGATCACTGATCTTATTAAAGTTACACCTTTTCGATCAGTTGCTTTTAGTTTTTTAACTAAATCTTGGGCGTAATGCCATTTTGGCAGCTTTCTTTGTGCGACTTATTGCCACTCTTTTTGCAATCTTCCGTTGCTCTGTTGGTTTAATATAATGCTTTCTTTCTCGTAGCTCTTTAATAATGCCCGCTTTTTCACACGCACGTTTAAATTGCCTTAAATTAACCTCAAAAGGTCTGCGATCATCAACCCTTATTTTAGGCATTAAACTAATTCAACATTAACAGCTTCCATACCTTTTTGACCTTGCTTTGCTACAAAAGCTACAGTTTGACCCTCTTGTAAAGTGCCACCTGTAGCATCCAAGTTTGTTATATGTACAAAAACATCTTTACTACCATTGCTCGGTTGAATGAATCCAAATCCTTTTGCATCATTAAAAAACTTCACTGTACCTTGTAATTTACTCATATTTATTTTCTCTATTTGGTTATTAATTTAGGCAACATTATTTATTGCTATCACAGCATAACAAAACTGATCAACTTATGGAAGCATAAAAGCATACTTTGTAGAACTTACATATTATAGAAGAAGTCTTTCATTTAGAATATGAGCATATTAGCAAAATTTATACAAAAACTAAAAGTGATTTAACCATAACGTTCATATCTAACTTATTTGGATAGCGTTTTCGCATTTCAACTCCCCTCCCTGTTGGAATTTAAAAACGTAGATTTTAGGAGATCATAACAGACTTTGAACAGGTTCTAACAGATATTTTATTTTATCAAATATTCTGGTTGTTTCGCTCAAAACTTATTTCTATAACGACCTTAATGGTTATTAAGTTGAGTTAATTGAAAATAAATTGTTGAAAAAATTCATTAAATGTAAACTATTTTTTTATTTTGAATTAAAAATTACAAACTACACAATAAAATACAATATAAAGAGAAATTATAATTATTATTTGACAATTTGTAACAAAAAACAATATAATTATTCTCTCAGATCATATTTAATTTAGGAGAAATGGAGAAATAAAACAACCAATCGCACAATTAACTATGGGTTGCCATTTATGCTCGGCTTTGCTCATCAAAAATATTTAAGTGCAGAATTGGCAGTAGTTGAAGCAGCGGATTCTGGCTGCTCACATTGGTACTTAGATGAAGGAACGCTTAATTATAAACAAATTGTAGAAACAATAATCGAATGCAAATGGAAAGGTTTAATTGCATTTGAAACACGTGGGATTACAACGCATCAAACCCTACAGGAAATAAAGGATATTTATCACTCACTGCAATATGAGGTTATTTAATACAAATATGTTAATTGAAAATTATTTATACTACCTTATATTTTGTACACTTATGGTTTTTAGCCCAGGACCTATGACAATATTCTTAATGACTGTTGCTGCAAACAATGGGTTCACAAAAACCTTACTTGCTCAGCTAGGGGCAAGCAGTGCATATTTAGTATCATTATTAATTTTTACTGTTGGTCTTACTGCTGTTTTTCTCAAATATGAATTTATTCTAAAATTCATACAAATAATAGGTGTTTCATACATACTTTACTTAGCTTGGAAGCAGTGGCAAACGGCATCATCAGAAGCAATAATTAAAAAACCAACTGTATCCTTTAAAAAATATCAATGGCGGTTTTTTAATAGTATGTATTTTAAAGGAGCGTTAGTTGCTGCTTCAAATCCCAAAACAATTATCTTATTTAGTACCGTTATTCCACAGTTTACTGATACAGATGGTGGTATATTTACAAATACCCTAACTTTGGCAGTTACATTTCTGATCATGCAATGCCTAAGCGGAATAACCTATAGCTATTTTGGGCAAAACATACAAAAATAACTTGCAAACCGGTTTAGTAGAAAGATTATTTATCGGTGCATGTCATGTTTATTATTGTTAGTTGCAATATTAATGTTAAAAATTTAAAAATAGAAACTTAAGCGAGTTTTTCCAAAAAAAAAAAGCTTTATACAATTAAGTATTACTATACACAGGAAAATGCGTACATAAATCAATCACTTTCTGCTTAATATCTACCTCCAGTTTCTCATCGCCAAGGTTATCGATAATATCACATATCCAATGTGCAATTTGGGTGCACTCTTTTTCTTTCAAGCCACGTGTTGTAATCGCAGGTGTTCCAATACGTAGCCCACTTGTAACAAATGGAGAACGCAGATCATTAGGCACGGAATTTTTATTGACCGTAATATTAGCACGCCCCAGTGCCATTTCAACATCTTTCCCTGTACTGTTCTTACTAATTAAATCAATCAATATTAAGTGATTTTCGGTGCCATTTGATACAATATTCACACCACGCGACATAATAACTTCAGCCATTTTCTTAGCATTTTTAACAACTTGCTGTTGATAGGTTTTAAACTCAGGCGAAAGCGCTTCTTTAAATGCCACGGCTTTTGCTGCAATAACGTGCATAAGTGGTCCACCTTGTGTGCCTGGAAATACGATCGATTGAAACTTTTTCTCGAGCTCAGGATTTGATTTAGCAAGAATGATTCCACCTCGCGGACCTCGTAATGTTTTGTGAGTGGTACTTGTTACAACATCGGCATAAGCTATAGGATTCGGATATACTCCTGCTGCAATTAAACCTGCAACATGTGCCATATCAACCATTAAATATGCACCAACTTGATCGGCAATTTCTCTGAATTTTTTCCAATTCACAATTCCAGAAAAAGCCGAAAAGCCTGCAATAATCATTTTAGGCTTATGCTCTTTTGCCAAACGTTCCACTTCAGCATAATCAATATCACCAGTTTTAGGATCTAAACCATATTGAACAGCATTAAATAACCTACCTGAAAAATTTACCTTTGCACCATGAGTCAAATGCCCACCATGCGCTAAAGACATACCCAAAACAGTATCTCCAGGTTGCAAAAGTGCGAAATAAACAGCTGCATTTGCTTGTGACCCTGAATGTGGTTGTACATTAGCATAATCTGCTCCAAACAACTCTTTTAAACGAGAAACGGCCAATTCTTCGGCAACATCAACATATTCACACCCACCATAATAGCGCTTACCGGCATAACCTTCAGCGTATTTGTTAGTAAGTTGAGAACCTTGCGCCTCCATTACTGCTGGGCTTGCATAGTTTTCTGAAGCGATTAATTCAATATGTTCTTGTTGGCGTTTATTTTCTTTTTCAATTGCTTGAAATAGCTCTGGATCAAATTTTGCAATAGACACACAACGATCAAACATTTAAATATCCTCCTAATAAAGGTTTCTGAGACTTCAAGAATGGGTGTGTTATTCTACACATCATTATGACAAAATCCTATTAAAAACATTAACGAGCTATGTTGATTTTACGTTCATCCATGTTAAAACCTCTCTTTATAATAATGATTTATATGATATGATTCTACATATCCTTACGCTAAAACCCTACTGAAAACGAGCGATGATCCAAGAGTATTATGCAAATGGCGATCATTATGATGCCACCAATGAACAAAAAAGTCGAACCCAAATAAAAAAAGAAGCACATAGTACTACAGATTTTGGTAAGAAATTAATTGAATTAAGTGAAGAACGTATTAAAAAGCTTCCGATTGATGAAAAAATAATTGATGAAATTTTAAAAGCAAAATCAATGCAACGTATTGCTTTAAAACGCCAAATTCAATATATCGGCAAGCTTATGCGCAATACTGATTTAGAAAAAGCTTATGAAATTTACGAAGGGTTTACCCAAAAAAATCATGCTCAAAGCGCAAAATTGCACCGTTTAGAGCAGTTGCGTGATGAGCTTGTAAACGAACACACCACCAAAGATGCACTTAATAAGCTTATGAGTGATTATCCCAATATTGATGTTCAGCAATTGCGTCAACTTATTCGCAACCACCACAAAGAAATTTCACAACAAAAACCGCTGAAATCCTACCGCCAAATATTTCAATTACTCAAAGAAACGATGCAGTAACCTATGCAAAAACGATTTATGTATGCTTTTTGGGTTATTGTCTTTATCCTTATAACGTATATTGCCCATTCATATTTACAGTATAAAGAAAATACAGCACTGACCCCTTTTATTGAGAAAAGCAAAAGCGAAAAAATCGTAACGTTACGTGCTTATAATCACCATTATATGAGCTATGGCACAATCAATGACCTTAAGGTGAAGTTTTTAATTGATACAGGTGCTACTTCAGTTTCCATTCCTGAGGAAATTGCAAAAAAAGTTGGCTTAAAAAAAGGTTTAGGCTATACCGTCAGTACAGCAAATGGCAATATTACTGTATACCAAACTTACGTTAAAACGCTTACCATTGGGAACATTGTTTTGAATAATGTACGAGCAAGTATCAACCCAAGTAGTGACGATGATTTCATTTTGCTTGGTATGAGCGCATTAAGACAGCTTGAAATGATTCAAAAAGACAACACGCTTATTCTCAAACAAAACTTAGCCAATTCGCATACCTGGTAATGCACCTTCATCAGGCTCGAGTAAATATAACGAATCCCCCTCTCCTGCACACAATACCATCCCTTCTGATATACCAAAACGCATTTTACGAGGCGCCAAATTAGCAACCACTACCGTATGCTTTCCAACTAATTTCTCTGGACTATACGCCGATTTAATGCCAGAAAAAACTTGTCTTTGCTCTTGACCTAAATCAAGCTTCAAACGCAAAAGTTTGTCGGATCCTTCAACATGGTCAGCTTCGATAATTTTAGCAATACGTAAATCGACTTTTAAGAAATCATCAATTTTAATTTCATCTGCAATATTTAAACTGTTTTTTGTCACTTGAGCTTTTTGTGTTTCTTTAACTGACATTGCTTCTGTTTGCATCTTTTTTGTTTCCTCGATAATTAATTCAATTTTCTCTGCTTCAACTCTATCAATTAATGGTTTAAACGCATTGATTTTATGATTAAAAAGCAAGTTAGGAATTTCCGCCCATTGCATTTGATTGATATTTAAAAAACCTTCGGCTTTTAATGTTAACTCAGGCATAATTGGCTTTAAATATCCAATTATGATCTTAAATAAGTTAATACCAAGGCTGCAAACATCATGCACTAATGCCTCATGACCTTCTGTTTTATTTAACTGCCAAGGTTTATGATAATCAATATACTGATTCGCTTGATCTGCTAAGTTCATAATAATCCGTAAAGCCTGAGCAAAATCACGTTTTTCAAATAATTGAGTAATTTCTTCATGCATCGCATGAAAACGTTCAACGATTTGTTGGTCTTGAATGTGTGAAGCTAACACCCCATTAAACTGCTTATTAATGAACCCAGCACACCTACTTGCAATGTTAACAACTTTACCAACTACATCCGAATTTACCTTTTGAATAAAGTCTTCTAAATTTAAGTCAATATCATCAATACGTGGCGTTAATTTACTGGCAAAATAATAACGCAAATACTCCGCCTTCAAATGATGTAAATACGTACGCGCTGCAATAAATGTTCCACGCGACTTAGACATTTTTTTACCATTTACGGTTAAAAATCCGTTAGCAAAAATTCCCGTTGGTGTACGATAATTCACTGCATTTAAGATAGCAGGCCAAAAAAGTGCATGAAAGTAAATAATATCTTTACCAATAAAGTGATACAGCTCAGCTTGGCTATCCTTTTTCCAATAACTTTCAAAATCAATTCCCGCTCGATTACATAAATCTTTGAAACTTGCAATATAACCCATTGGTGCATCTAACCATACATAAAAATATTTTTGCTCATTTGTGCCTGGAATAGGAAAACCAAAATATGGGGCATCACGTGAAATATTCCAGTCTTGAAGTCCAAATTCAAACCACTCTTTTAGTTTATTTTGAACTTCTGGTTGTAATGCTTTGGTATGTTTCATCCATTTGTGAATATCTTCACTTAATTTACTCAATTTAAAAAAGAAGTGTTCACTATTTTTTTGAATCGGTGTTTCACCAGTCACTACTGATTTGGGATTAATTAAATCTATAGGTGAATACGTGGCGCTACAAACTTCACAGCTATCACCATACTGATCTTCTGCCTTACATTTTGGGCATGTTCCTTTTACAAAACGATCCGGTAAAAACATTTTTGCTTTCGGATCATAAGCTTGAGCAATCTCACGCATTTCAATCAAGTGGCTTGCTTTTAACTTCAAATAAATCTGTTCAACGATTTCTTGATTTAATGGATGATGAGTCGAATGATAATTATCAAATTCCACTTCAAAATCGATAAAATCATCGCGATGTGACTGACTCATTTGCTCAACGAGCTTTTCAGGCTTAATACCTGCATTTTGCGCTTTCAACATGATAGGTGTACCATGAGTATCGCTGCCACAAACAAAGTGACATTGATTACCACGCATTTTTTGAAACCTCACCCAAATATCAGATTGGATATAACCAAGCATATGCCCTAAATGTAAGTGTCCATTAGCATACGGTAAAGCATTAGTAACAAGAATATTTCGCATATTAACCTTTGTGATAGGCAATTTAAGTGGGGCTAATTATATACGTTTTGTTTGATGATTCATACATCCATACAAACCATTTCTCTGTACACGAAGATTTTTCATTTAAGTAGCTCATGTAGTGGTTTATTTAATATTTTGAGGCATGGTTTAAAATCCCTTGTACTGATAACTACCTTTTGATACACATTAGCAATTATATCCAAACCATAACGATAGCTAAACTGCTTGATAAAGAGCTTAACG
The DNA here is from genome assembly GCF_024208055.1 of Candidatus Nebulibacter yamunensis. Classification (NCBI taxonomy): domain Bacteria; kingdom Pseudomonadati; phylum Pseudomonadota; class Gammaproteobacteria; order Thiotrichales; family Francisellaceae; genus Candidatus Nebulibacter; species Candidatus Nebulibacter yamunensis. The sequence continues at coordinate 266 of NZ_JAMBMW010000027.1, read as the reverse complement.
AAGGAAATGCGGGTAGTGTTTACTTTAGCATTTTAGATATTTCTACTCCATTCAATACGGTTGATATAAAGATTAATTACAATAGAGTTCTTTCCAAACCGTATTTAATCTAGCAAAATAGCTATTTAAAAATTCAAGATGGATATGATCAATGAGATGGGAAACGATAAACAAGTTAGCAGCAGATGAGTTTCGTCGTTTAACAGGTGTAAAAAAGCCAACGTTTGAAGAGATGGTGAAAATATTACAAGCGGCGCGAGCAGAAA
>NZ_JAMBMW010000026.1:0-20678 GCF_024208055.1 Candidatus Nebulibacter yamunensis | reverse complement strand
TAAAACGTTTTAAAATTATTGCCGACAAATATCGGAATAGACGAAAAAGGTTTGGACTTCGATTTAATTTAATAACGGGAATTTACAACTTTGAATTGACTAATTGAGGTTTGGAAAGAACTCTAATTACGCCACTATGCACTTATTGTTGGCCTATCCTCAACAATATCATACGCTTACGCCGCTGCTGCGCCCATTATTGCTCACACTATGCTAAACCTTACACCAGAGGCTTACGGATATTGGAACCTATTAAGCATAGTTGGAAGCGGCATCAGTGGGTTATTTGCACCTCGTCTTTTAAAATCGTTTTCTGCCAATAAAGTGATTTTCATTGCGCTAAGTTGCATCGTTATTTGTATTTTTATAATGTCTTTAATGCTTATTTTTAAGGCAAGTACACTTGGTTTTTTTACTACCTTTGCTTTATTGTACTTTTTTTGTGGACTATTATTTCCGGCAGCAACTTTTTATGCATCTGCTGCAATTGAAGATAAAGCCTCGGCATCTTCTATGATGAGTTTTATAAACATAGGTTCTGCTATGCTCTTTGTTATTATAATGGGATATTTACCAGGCAATCCACTAGAACAGCTTATATTAACTATCACGTTATTTTTAGCCATTTTGTTTGCCTCTGGCATACACTATCTTTATAAAAAAAGAAACCCATGAAAAGGTTAAAAATAAAAAAACTAAATCATGGTGGGTCGTGCAGGATTCGAACCTGCGACCAACTGGTTAAAAGCCAGCTGCTCTACCGACTGAGCTAACGACCCAACGAGAAGCCATTATAGCGTCTGAAATCCTCATTGCAAGGGCTTTTTAAAATAATTTTACTTTACTGGTTATTGAAAAATCTAAAGCATAAAAGCTCATATTATTTGATTTAAAAACTGTATAGGATGGTCTATTGTTTTTTGCTCAAAGCGCTTTATTTGACACCTACAAGAAAAGCCAGTTGCTAAAAAAACTTGAGCTTTTTTGTTTTGTAATTTTTTGTGCCAACTAGAATCGTAAATCTGCTTAGACATCTCAAAGTTATCTTTTTCGTGACCAAAGGTACCAGCCATTCCACAACAGCCCACTTTTTCAATCTCAAGGTTGACACCAAATGCTTTAAAAATCTTTTGCCAATGGATCATAGAAACAGCGGCTAGCGCACGTTCTGAACAATGCCCTAACAGCGACACAACTCCCTCCTTTGGTTTAATCGCACAAAGCTTATCTTCTAAATTAGGCAGTTTTTTCACCAGCCACTCTTGGATGAGCTCCACCTTAAATTGAACTTTATTTTTTAATACTACCTTATATTCATCTCGATAAACCAAAGTCATGCTTGGATCAATACCAATCAATGGGACATTAAATTTAGCAATTTCGTTGTAAAACATACAAACTCTGTGCGCTTTCTTTTTAAAATAATGTAAAAAACCCTTTATATGGGCAGCTTTACCATTTTCATAAAATGGCAATACATAAACATAAAAACCCAATTTTGTTAATAAATCATAAACAGCAAGCACAACGTTAGCATCGTAAAAGCTCGTAAATGCATCTTGAACAATGCAAATAATATTTGAAGCATCTTCTGCACACTGCTGCTTTAGGTGTGACAAACTAAATGTAGGTGCGTTACGCTTTTTTAACCCAGCTTTAAGAGTTTCTTTTGACAAGAATGGTAAATCAACCAATTTAAGGTTTCTCTCAACCCATGTTTTAATAAAAGGTAAGTGTTGCAAGCTATTTGAGATACCAGGCACAATACTTTGCCACCTTGTCATTCGTTCAACGTATTTAATAGCATAGTCTTTTAAGGGACGCTTATAACGCTTGTGATATTCAGCTAAAAACATCGGTTTCATATGAGGAATATCAACCTTGATCGGACAAGCTGTCGCACACGCTTTACAACTCAAACACTTATTTAAAGACTGATAAACCTCATAAGAAAAGTCATGTTGATTAGGTTTATCATTTCGCTTTTTATTGCTAATCGAAAACGGTTTTACCTGATAGCCTTTTTCAGCTAGCTGCTTTAACCATTCCCGAATCAGTGCTGTACGCCCTTTGGGTGAATAGACCCAGTTATGTGAAACCTTAGCAGACGGACACATCACTTGGTCTGGATGATAATTTAAACATGCCGCATTACCATTACATTCAAATGCTCCTGAAAACACCTTCTGTGTTTGAGTATCGACCTTAGCATCTTCTATTCCTCTAAAAGGACCATTAACTTTAACAAGCTCATCCTTGCTTTCATACGGCACCACAATTTTGCCAGGATTGAGTTTATTATAGGGATCAAATGCTCTTTTGATTTTTTGCAAAGAAATGTAAAGCTCCTCACCAAAGTAATCTTTTACATACTCACTTCTAAATCCTTTTCCATGTTCAGACCAGTATATACCCCCATATTTTTTAACCAGATCATTGACTTCTTTGGTAAGCGTCACCACCAATCTTTGATCTTTTGGATCATTCATATCTAATGCTGGACGCATATGTAAACAACCAACATCCACATGACCAAACATGCCATATCTTAAGTTATAACGATCTAACAATGCTCTTAGTTCTACAATGTAATCTGCTAAATTTTCAGGTGGCACGGCTGTATCTTCCATAAAGGGGATTGGTTTCTTACGACCTTTCATTGCTCCTAACAATCCAACGCCTTTTTTTCTAAGTTCCCATAAAGCTGTCATTTCCTCTTTGTCATAAGCTAAATAAAACAAACGATCCTTTTGCATAAAATAGGCTTTTGCTTGATCCAAAGCTTGCAATAATTCATCTTCACTGTGAGAAATGAATTCTACCAAATTAAGTGCACAGACATCATAATTTGTATGAGTTTCAAGCATATGACGAATCTGTGGATAGATTTCATCTTCTTTGGCCAACTTCAAAATATATTCATCAATCGTTTCAATAGCTGCTGGATTTAAGCTTAACAGACCTCTAGCATCACGCAATGCCTGATCAAAGTCACCATAACTAATCGCAAATAAAGCTTTGTGTTTTGGTATGTCCGTGAGTTTAAGCTTTAAACTTATGATAAATGCCAATGTCCCTTCGGCACCTGAAATAAGATAGTTTATGTTAATCTTTTGCTTATTCTGATCATAACACTTAGCAAGGTTATAACCTGTCATGAATCTATCGAGCTTTGGAAACTGTGCTTCTATTTTGTCGTATTTTGCTACGATTTCATCACTGATGGTTTGATACACGTCTGCTAAAAGTGACACATTTTTTTGTTTTTCTTCTATTATATTAGCGACACTCTCAAAAGAGATTTCTTCTAATGAAACCACCTCACCATCACTTAATACACATTGCAGTGATAGTAAATGTTCACTGGTACGTCCATAGACACGAGAACCTTTTCCACACGCATCGGTACTCGCCATACCACCAATTGTCGCACGGTTACTTGGCGACAAATTAGGTGCAAAAAAGACGTTATATAGTGTCAATGCCTCATTTAGCTGATCTAATACCACACCAGGTTCTACAACAACGTATTTTTCCGTAACATCAATCTCTAAGATGTTGTTCATATAGCGACTTGTGTCGATTATGACACCTGTTGTTAAAGACTGACCATTTGTACCAGTACCAGCACCTCGCGCACTAAACTTTATCTTTTGATAAGGTTCATTTACTGCTAATTGAAATATTAATGCAACATCACGATCATTTTTTGGGAAAAGCACCAGTTCTGGTACAACTTGATAAATACTGTTATCCACTGAGCTACTAATTCGTGTAGCATAATCGTTTTGCATATCGCCTTGAAAGCCTTTTTCTTTCAATGCAATCATAAAGCTTTCGTATACTGAGTAGTACTCATACAATTTATCCAATACAGGCAGCATCTAAAATATTTACTATTTGTCCTAAACTAGGATGCTAGTATTGAGCTATCCTTTTTAGCTTGTCAAGCTTCCACTAGATGAATATTCCGATTTGAGGTGTTTTCTGATCTTTTACAGAACTCATGCACTTGACGTTACCTAAACTTATTGTTGTAAATCCTGACTTTGTTGTGCCACACTACTACTTCCTTGTAATTCCTTTGTCTTTTTTTGTTCTTCGCGTTTTTGCTGATAATATTCCCTGACATTAATACCTTGCGCCCTCAACTCAGCTTTTTCCGCAATTTCATCTAAGCGCTGCTTTGCATACGAAATATGCTCTTCATTGAAATCTTGAACTGGCTGACCATATAAATTAAAACGCTGTTTATATTGAATCACAGAATGCTGATAACGAGTATCACCAACGTAGCGCCTGATCACATTCTTTAATATGTAAGGATCAACTGGAGCATAATGTTCATTATAATAAATAATTTCTATGTCTTCACTAATGCCAATCTTAAGCGGCTTTTTGCTCTTAGGGTCAAAACACTTTGGAAAACGTTGACACAACCATTTAAATAAGCGCTGCTCTTCTTTCAAACGCTCTTTTTCTACATTGATTTCAATAATGAGTTCTTCTTGTTGCTGCCCTTCTGGGATGTCTACAATAAGCTCTGTTTGTGGTTTTTGACCATATTGAGGCATCCTAAAAGGAGTTCTCACCTGATTGATCCGCTCTTGTCTTGTGTGACATTCAAATGTTTTTTGTTCTGACTTTGATTGCATTGCAGGACGCTGACTCTCTTTAGATACTTCTTGAGATTCATTACGTTTCGCTGCAGTTGCATGTGCCTTGCGCAACCGATCTGTTTTATCTTTTATGCTTTTGCCACCCACTAATGATTTTAATAATGAAAAATCATTTAGCTTATTTCTACCGTCAGACATTTAAAGGTTCCTAAATTTATTTACTCATTCACTCTGGCACAACTATATCAGCTATTTTTTTATGACTCCTAAACGGCTCACATGCCTATATATTGTGCGACCAGGCGGACATTATAGACACAATTCAACCAAAAATCAGCACCTATTACCTAAAATAGCGCTCAAATCCACACCTCTCGACAAATGTTTAAAAAAGGATTGACAACAAACTCAATCTTGATAATATTCCTCCCTGTTGTGGCTACGTAGCTCAGTTGGTTAGAGCACAGCATTCATAATGCTGGGGTCACTGGTTCAAGTCCAGTCGTAGCTACCAGTCTCAAAGCTGAATACACAGGCTTATTATTTTTAATTGCTATCGCATAAGAAAAATTAACAATCACTGGCTTTAGGAACAGTTAAAGTTTGCCCTGCAGCTAAGCGATTAGGATCGTTTATTTTATTTACTTTGGCTAAACATACAATACTGATATTGTTTTTGCACGCAATGCTATATAAGCTATCGCCAATCTCAACTTTATAGGTTACAGGTTGATTAATGCTGATTTTCTCATCGTTTTGTAGTTGAATCTCAGAATCCTGTTTTGCATTTGTCTGTACTTCTTCCACCCTTGCATTGCTATCTTCTATATCAGCCAAAGCAGCTTGATCACTTGCTATTTGCATTAAAGTCGTTTGAGAAGGTTCATGTTTTTTAAGCACAACCTCCGACATTTGTTGAGATGGTAACCTAGGTATATCTCTCTGCGCACAATCTGCTATGATAAATGTTCCTAATAACAACAGATACAGTTTCTTATTCATCCACCGCTCCAAAACCAACTCCAAACTAAGAAAACAAAACCATTTAAATACAAAACTTTCAGATTTTCAATAAATTTTTCGGATCCCTCTGTATAATGTAAGTTCGATATAAAAGAACGAAATTTAGCCATGAGATAAAAATGAGGTTGTAAATTTTGTTTCTAGAGGGTATCTCTAGAGATGTGATCAACAAACAACCTCGGAAATAATGTTAGAATTTACCTTTTGGCGTTAATTCCAGATAGCACTGGTTTGTACTCTCAAAGTGCCTTTAGCCCTTATTCTATATATCTTTAAAACGTTTTGCTTTTTAATAAAGTTGGTGAATATATATCTCCAAAATCCTTTTAATATCAAAGGATTATAGGCTTTACGGGAAAATAAAAAACATATTTCTCACTTTGCAATCATAGTATCGGTTTGCTTAAATAGATGACTATACATTTTACAAAACACCATGAGCATTATTCCAATAGGAATACCATGAAATAATATCACAACATACATCGGCGCCCACCACACGAAGAATGGTGCGACGATTAACATCCCAATACCAAAGCCTGTCATCTGCATCAAAGTTAATAAACTGAAAATGGGGAGTCGTACTTCATCAGATTCATTTTGTACACGTGATAGTAAGCTTACTTCAGATACCCCATCTCCCAAACCAGCCCACATCGCAAAAGGAATAAGCCACATTGTAGAACTTTGAGCAAACAGTAAAATGAAACCTGTCGACATTAAAAATACACCAAGCATGAAAAAACGCTCCATACTTAAGTTGTTTTTATTTTTGAGTAATCGGCTTATTAAGCGAGCTCCGCCAAATTTGCCAATTGCCCACAATGCTAGAATCAGCCCCACAGTGCTACTAATTGATTCTGGAGTAATGAGTTTTGATATAATTGGAAATCCCACGTTATGTGCCGCACTGCCTAATGTATCTGCCATAGTAATTAGCAATATAAAGGCAAGCATTTTATGTCCTCGTAGTGCTTTAAATAAATTTTGCCATTCTTTATTTGAAGAAGTTTTTTGTTTACTAGGATCACGTAAAATCTTAATCGGATAGATAATGATGCCAGCTAACAAATACGTAATGATATTCAGTGCAAAAACTGCATCATAACCACTTAGCGCTACAACTAAACCAGATACTAAACTACCCAAAACTGCAGATGTTGCTGAAATTGAAGACAACCATCCATTCACTGATACTCTTTTGGAATCCTGAATTAAATATGGAATTTGAGTATTAATCCCAATCGAAAACATCGAGTTTCCTAGACCGATGCCAAAGGCAATGATTGGTAAAATATATACTTGCATTGATTGTGGTATAACAAACAGACTTGCTAGCAATAACGCTCGCAACACATCAAACCAAATAAGCGACCACTTGCCAATGAAACGACGAAAAAACAGCGTTCCAATACTACTGGCAAAGATACCACCAGCTACACGCGCGGCTAAGAAAATGCTAATGTGCATAACACTGTTACTTAGAATATAAACATATGTCGACAATGCCACCATATTTAAAAATGCACCGAAATCTGACACCCCTCGGGCAAAGATGATTAGAAATGCATTTCGCGCAGAGCCATGCCATTGATTAACTACACCTGTCATGCCAATATCTCTTTAGTTTTGTGTAAAGTCACAAGCAACAAATCACGATAGGCGATTTGATTTGTATTTTTATTCTGTTTTACTTCACTGGCACTATGATAAAGCTTCTGATCATTGACTAAAAGAGTTTCCAAAAAAGCGCTCATTGGTTTACTAAACACTTCACTCTCTGGTCGATCTGATGCATAAAGCTTTGAAACCACATCAACTGTATTATGCGCATCAATAAAATGCATCCCAATAAAATCCATGCCATCTCGATGAATACCTGAAGTGGTTGGGCTAATACCTTCATCATCAGCTTGTACTCTAAACAAATGCGCATTCACTTCATAACGACTCTGCTCATCTAGATGAGATTTGAAAAAATCAAGATCTGTTGTAATTAATTGCTGCGTAATAGGATGATGGATAAAACTTTCCTCGGCATAAGTTAGTTTATTAGCACCTTGCTGATAGGGAATGTCATATGTCACTGAGGATTTATACTCACTATCACGATTAATTCTAAGATTATTTGATATCACGTCATACGTATAACGAAGTATACGTCGCCTCCTGTTCGTATAATCTTTGAAATTATCATCATGCACCAGTCTATCCCAATGTGCTTTGAAGCTACGCACGCTTTCATCATCACACGATATAAGATCTTTATAATTCTGTTGATGCACATAATGATTCTGTATAAAAAATAATTGCCCAGCTTCATTGCTCATGATACCGCCCCCACATTTAGTAGTGACTCTCTCAAAATATTTGGTGTAACTATATTTAAAAGTGTTGTGTAACTCTCTAACGCTTGAGATGCGTCACCAACCTTAGCCCAGCACTTTAGCAAATAATTTTCCTCAACCTCAGCGTTCACCATGTTGTAGCTTGGATAACAGTCATACTTAAGGATATTTTCTTGACTGTCAAGATAATCTAAATGATTAAATCCTTCAAAATAACCACTATATTCTGGGTAAATCACCATCATTGAATAATAGTCACTGCAGTTATCAGCCGTAACTTTCGCCTGATTCAATATTTGATGACTATAAACAGTATCGCCCAAAAGCATATCAATATAAAGTGCATAAGGATCAATGCCCGCAATATCATTAAACGCAGCATCAACATATAGCCCACCTAACCTTGGATTAACTTCAATCACTACCGGACCTTCCTTTGTTAAGCGAAACTCTAAATGTACTATATCATTCTTTAACCCAAGCGCTGTCAGGCATTGTGCAGCATAAGTTTTAATCTGCTGTTTCTCTTCGTCCGTATAGGAAAACGCTGGGCAAATAAGTAAGTTCTCCAAAATAGTACCTGACTTCTCAGTTAAAACGAGTTTTTCGTTAATGATTAATGGGTAGACTTCACCATTCCTAATAACACACTCCACTGTGCCTTCAGACCCAGTAATATACTTCTCCAGAAGTATGGTTTTATTTGGGTTATAGTGATCAATAATCTTGCCGTCTAAAATTAGATCGTGCGCTGCTGGATAAAAAGTTGCCATATTTGAGTCTTGATAAGTATCAGTAAACAACTGATAATGTTTAATAAGTTCTTCTTCGTTATCACATTTTTTGATATAAGAAGAACCTGCACCATACGGTGACTTAAATATCAGAGGGTAGCCAATCTCCTTTGCTTTATTAACCAATTGTTCTACATTGTGGCATAGCGTAAATTCAATTGATTTTATACCTGACTCTCTTAATCTCATCCGCATCAAAAACTTATTATTACATGCTTTAATTGCATCCACGGGTGAATAATTTAAACCAAGAATTTTACAGACTTCAGCAACAATGGCTCCAACTTCGGCAGCTTTTGATGTATGTCCTGCATGACAGAAAATAGCTTTTATTTGATATTTGCTACTTAAATTATCTACCAATTGCAAGATATCCTTTACGCTGATACTCTTTAGCAAAAACAGCTCATCGCAGTTTTGCGTTAAAGCAGGGATATTTTTCTGATTCTTTGTAGCAATTAAGCAATTTAATCCTTTTTCTTTTGCAGCTTGAAAATGCGGACTGCGATAGTTATAACTTGGAATTTTATTGTCATCAATATCAATAAATAATATGGCAGGTATTTGCATATTTATACTTCCTTAATACATGGTTAATTTAAAATTTGCAGGTTATTCGCAAACATCATCATTCCAATAACAGGCTTGATTTTGCCAATTAACAAATTTATAAAATCTTCTTCCTTGCTCATCACCCTCAAAACGTGGGAAATCTTCGATATTCTCGACTAATGGCACAGTAAACTTGCCCTTCTCATGTGGTAAAACATATTCTGGCATGGCAATATTTGATACACGCCGTTTTAGTTTACTCATAATCTGTATACCTTTAGCTACTGATGCTTTATAAATTGATGCCCCAGGTGAATATGGCATATAGTGATATAGATAATAAGGTTTAACACCAATTCGATAAAGCTGAATAAATAATTTATGCAGCGTTTGTTCATTATCATTAATACCTCGCAAGAAAGGCATATTAGAAAAAACAATTGGTACCACTTTTTGAATACGTTTCACCGCTTCAATAAAATCAACACTTAATTCATCTGGATGGCATACATGTACACCAAAAGAATTCACTTTATATTTTTCAAGCATTGCAATAAGTTGATCTGTTACTCTAAAAGGATTAAAACTGAGAGCTCGTGAATGCATGCGAATTAATAATGTATCATTCCAGCTGCGTAGCTGAGATAAATACTCTTCTAACTTGGCATCTGAAAGTGTTAGCGGATCACCACCGCTTAATATAACTTCCTCAATACTATCGTTATTCTTAATATATTCGAAGGATTCTTGAAATAAGTTGCGACTTGCAGTTGATTTATCTGTTTTAGGTTTAAGTGTACGTAAGGCTTCAAAACAAAACTGACAATATGCATTGCAGGTATTACTCATTCTTAGAATCACACGATTGTCATATTTATGTTGGCATATCGGTGTTTTCATTTCATTTGACAGCTCCCAGTTATCTGTTTGCTCATCGTATCCGCCATCAATTTCATTCTCCCAAAATGGAACCACCTGACGCCAAAGTGGGTTTTGTGTAATATCAGCGTTTTGCTCAGTCGTATTTAAAATCAAAGCTAAGTAATATGGTGTAATCTGCATTTTTCTATCTTGAAGATTTTGGATAACCTTATCCTGAATGTTTTGCTCCCAACTATTACCAAGAGATGCATATAAATCATCAGCATCTTTGATAGTGTTTCTCTGTTGCCAACGCCAATCAACCCAATCATCTTGATTTATATTAAATTTATTTAAAATATTTTTTTCTAAGTTATGCAAACTAGTTTCCATTAAAAGATCTCCTCTATATTTCCTATTATTTGGTGTCAGAATCATAATTCTGAATCATCTAAATACATAATGACATATTTTAATTATTATTGTTACATATTGTTTTTTGAAAAATCAAGATGCATCAGTAGCACACTGATATACAAACAAAACGACCGTTTGCTTGGCGGTTCAAAAATTTGCATATCTAAGCGTAAAGTCAGCAAGTAAAATCATTGTGAAATTCAACATCAATTTGTATTATCAGATTTATATTTATTTGCTAAGGAATTTAAAGATTTTGTGAAACATTATGAAATAATTATTTGGTGCCCGGAGCCGGAGTCGAACCGGCACGAGAGTTTAATTCTCGAGGGATTTTAAGTCCCTTGTGTCTACCTATTTCACCACCCGGGCGTATTTTGGAGGCTGAGACCGGAATCGAACCGGTGTCCAAGGCTTTGCAGGCCTCTGCATAACCACTTTGCTACCCAGCCGCTGGAGCGGGAAACGAGGTTTGAACTCGCGACCCCAACCTTGGCAAGGTTGTGCTCTACCACTGAGCTATTCCCGCAGAACAGGATCAAATTATAAGGGCTAAAGACCTAAAGTCAATTGCATTTTATCACTTTTTAGAGTTTTATTTTGACTCAATCACAGGCTTGCTGTCTATATTTTATTCATGCTCAAAATGCGGTCACATTTAGAAATTTCTTTAACAACAAAAAGCATCAATTTCTTTTTGTAATGCCAAGCATAATTGCCGTTTTTTAGCTTCCGTATAAGCCTTAAATTCACTTTTCCCCCAGACTACATTCGGCCAGCAAAAATCATCCTTGTTACGACCGATAACATGAACGTGCATTTGTGAGACCACATTGCCTATGATTGCAACGTTTACCTTATCGACATTTAACACTTCTTTTAAGAACTTAGACAACACATTAATAAGCTGATTGAGTCGCCTTTGCATGTTCTCATCAAGCTCATACCATTCAATCACATTCACTTTTGGAATAAGTAGCAACCATGGTAACAATGCATTATTAGACAACCTTAGCTCAATGTCACCGAGATCTACTACTAAACTTGAACTTATAGCCAGATTGTCATCCAATTTAAAGCCTTTCATACAAGTTTCTCACTTTATCCAAATCCGCTTGAGTGTCAACACCTGGAGGGGTACTAAATTTAGCAATTGCTATTGCAATCTTTTTCCCATGCCACAACACTCTTAGTTGCTCTAGAGATTCAACTTGCTCTAATGGACTTTTTGTCATCAAAGCATATTCTTTTAAAAATGCTGCCCGATAAGCATACAAGCCAATGTGTCGATAATGATCACCGATATTAACACGCCCTTGATCAAACACCCCACGTTGCCAAGGAATAGGTGCACGCGAAAAGTAAAGTGCATATCCTTGTTGATCAAATACGACTTTAACACAGTTTGGGTTATGAATTTCACTTCCTTCGATTATAGGCTCACACAAAGTCGCCATCGATGCTTGTTTATTTGTTACCAACAACTGAACAGCCTGAATGACGTTTTCCACAGGAATTAGTGGTTCATCTCCTTGAATATTGACAATGATATCATCATCAAGAATATTGAGTTTATAAGCTGCTTCTGCTAAACGATCAGTACCAGATTGGTGATCATGACGTGTCATACAAACATTGCCACCAAAAGTCTCAACAACTTTTTTTATTTCATCACTATCCGTAGCGACGATGACCTGTTCAAAACCACACATCAATGCTTTTTGGTAAACATGTTCAATAATGGGTTTGCCCGCAATTTCTAACAAAAGTTTATTTTGCAGACGAGTTGATTGTAACCGTGCTGGAATAATAATATGTCGTTTAACCATAGTGTTTGACTTCTTCTAGCGTTAATCTTTGCGCTTCTTCAACCAACATCCGTGGTACATCATCAATAATCGGATAAGCCAGCTTATCTGCCTTACAAATAAGCCTTTTGTTTTCCTTATCATATACCAAAGGTGCCTGGCATTCAGGGCAAACTAAAATACTTAATAGCTTTGTATCCATCACTATGCCTTAATTACAAATACAAAATCATCGTCTTGCTCAAATTGCTCTACGATAACATAATCATTGATCTTACACCAAGTTGGAATATCATGTTTTACGCCTGGATCAGTACAAATGATTTTTAAATGCTCTCCTAAACACATCTTTTTCAAAACGTTTTGGGTTTTAATTACCGGCATTGGACACAAAAGGTTGCGTAAATTAAGCTCAAGATCAATTTTCATTACACATACCACTCTTGTTTGACTTCTTCAACACTAAAAGGTTTAACCGATTGTTCATGCACAACACCATTTGGGTAATTAAAGCGTAAAGTCACTTGTTCTGCATCTTTGCCTTGTGAGAAACGCGCAATAATTCTTGCAACAAAGATTTCATCTACTTCAGGAAACTGACCATCTATTAAAGTTAAAGGTCCACCATGGCTTTCAACCGTTATACTTGGAAATTGACGCTTATAACCATTTAAAAATTTATTCTCCCCTTCTTCACGGCCAATGATGAGTTTGAACTCTGGTTTCGGTCGAATATGACGCCCTATTTTTAATAACATAATGTCATCAAAATCGTAATCACGATTACCATTTCGCCCTTTCCATAAATCTACAAGCTTATCTGAGTATTGTTTATCAGTTAAGAAACAACACCCACCTGCTGGGGTAGCATAATTTGTAAAGCCATATGCTTTTGCTAATTCAAACTGTGGAGTGCGATTGCGTCCATGAAAATCAAATAATTTATTACGATCCACCCAGCCTTCACGCTCAGGCTTAGTTTCAGGCAAGTTTTTGGCACATAATGGTCGAAGCAGCAAATCATCAACACCTGATTGTTTCTGAATAACCGGCATAGTATTTTTTCGTTGTGACATCGGACGCTGTCCAACCACCTCTCCTGTAATAATAAAATCAAAACCGTTTTCAAATGCCCATTCTTTGGCTTTTTTAACCATAAAAATCTTACAATCCAAGCATGGATTCATATTGGCGCCATAGCCATATTTTGGATTCAAAAGTACATCTTTATATTCTTCTATAACGTCAATAATATGCAGTTTGACTCCAAGTTGCTCAGCAACCCATAAAGCATTGTTACGCTTTTGCTTGGATTGATCTTTTTTGCGAATAGCATGTGTATGACCCTCAACACAGAATCCTGTAAAAAAGTTGATCCCTTCGACATGAATCCCTTGCTCAAGAATGATCTTGGTCGAAAGCATTGAATCCAAACCACCAGAAATAAGTGAAACCGCTTTATATTGTTTTTTATTTTCTTGAATAGAAGTATTTTGCAAAGACATAAAAACTACAGTGCGTTGGTACCATGTTTAAATTTGGCACATTGTACGCATTATCGATGATTTTTTCACCACTTAAATGTCATTTTACCTTTATTTATTTTTAACAAGACATCCCAACTTTTGTATTTCGACGAATATCACAAGTTAAGCAATCATTAAAAAATCGACTTTACAATGACATTCTGATTGCGCTCAGGTCCTGTTGAAATAATATCCACTGGCACATCTAAAAACTCTTCAATAAAGCTGACATAATCATGTGCAGCTTTCGGTAATTTTTCATATTCCGTTTGATTAAATGTCTCTTGTGACCAGCCTATGAAAGTTTTGTAAACTGGCTTACAGCGCATATAATCAGCATTATCGTAGGGTGGATAATGAACCTCTTTGCCATCCAACTCATATGCCACGCATACTTTAAGCTCTTTCAAACCATCTAAAACATCTAGCTTGGTCAAACAAATAGAGGTAATACTATTGATTTCAATAGCACGTCTTAATGCCACCAAATCCAACCAACCAGTTCGACGCTTTCTACCTGTTACCGTCCCAAATTCACACCCTTTTTTACCCAAATGTTCACCAATTTCGTCAAATAACTCAGTTGGATAAGCACCACTACCGACACGTGTTGTATACACCTTGGTTATACCTACAACTGCATCAATATAACAAGGACCAAATCCAGCACCTGAAGCAACCGTACCTGAAATCGTATTGGATGAAGTCACAAATGGATAAGTGCCATGATCAATATCTAAAAGCGTGCCTTGCGCCCCTTCAAAAATAATTTTGCCCTTATTCTTACGGATATCATTTAACTTAGCAGAAACATCACATACCATAGGTAAAATGGTTTTCGCATGATTTAATAATTTTAGATAAGTTTCTTCAAGATCAAATTGAAGATGTGAACGATAATAGTTTTTCAACGTAAAATTATGAAGATCCAATAACACCTTGAGTTTCGCTTTAAGCTTTTCAGGATGAGCCAGATCTCCAATTCGAATCGCACGCCTTGCAATTTTATCTTCATACGCAGGACCAATACCACGCTTAGTTGTACCGATTTTTTGGTCTCCCAACGCTTCTTCTCTGACCTCATCAATTGCTACATGTATCGGTAACACAACAGGGCAAGCCTCACTAAGACTTAAACGTTCAAATACAGGAACTCCACGCTCCAAAAGCTCATTCATTTCAATTGAAAGTGCATCTAACGAAACAACAACACCATTACCAATAAAGCTTTGTACTCCCTCATGTAAAATCCCCGATGGGATTAAACGCAACTTAGTGACTTCACCTTTAATCACCAAAGTGTGTCCCGCATTATGCCCACCTTGAAAACGTACCACGGCATCTGCTTTATCTGTTAAAAAATCAACAACTTTACCTTTGCCTTCATCTCCCCACTGACTACCCAAGATAACAATGTTATGATTCACTGAAATTCCTCACGTTGATAATTACAGTAGCATGTTAAAGATTTTTAGTGACCTTGACAAACAAAATGCAAATTTTTCACCTTCAAGTAAAATTTCGCTGAGAATTTTGAGGATTTTATGACAAACTCTTAATGCATAATGCTATTGGCAATAACAGTCACCCATTGCATAAAATTTTGTTTAATTCGCTCAAGTGCTTCGGTTGTATCCGCTTCAAAACGTAGCACCAAACATGGCGTTGTATTGGATGCACGCACCAAACCCCAGCCATCGTTAAATTCAACACGTATGCCATCGATTGTAATCACTTTTTCATCTTTAAATTTTGTCGTTGCCTCTCTTAAAAGCACATCTACTACTTTAAACTTATGTATCTCTGGAACTTCAATGTTAATCTCAGGAGTGCTGATACTCTCAGGAATAGTAGCAAAAATCTGATCAAGTGTTTTGATGTTACTAGCTAAGATATTTAACAACCTTACCCCAGTATACAAGCCATCATCAAAACCAAACCAACGATCATTAAAGAATATATGACCGCTCATTTCTCCTGCAAGCTCTGCATTTGTTTCTTTCATTCTCTTTTTAATTAAAGCGTGTCCTGTTTGAGACATCACTGCTTTACCACCTAGCTTCTCAACAAAATTTGCTACGTTCTTACTGCATTTTACGTCAAATAAAATTGTAGCATTTGGGTGACGTTTTAACACGTCTTCGGCATACAACATAAGCTGGCGATCAGAAAAAATATTCTGACCATTTGGTGTAATTACACCCAAACGATCACCATCGCCATCAAATGCAAGACCGACATCTGCTTGATGTTCTTTAACTGCATAAATTAAATCCATTAGATTTTGCGGCTTACTTGGATCTGGATGATGATTAGGGAACGTCCCATCTACCTCACAAAAAAGTGTTATCACTTTGCAACCTAATGCCGTGAATAATTTCGGTGCAATCTTACCTGTAATTCCATTACCCGCATCGATAACGATTTTTAGTGGTCTTTGTAACTTCTCTTGATTAACAATGTAATCGATATAAGCTTCTTCAATATCAAGCCATTGATAAATACCTTTTTGCGGTATTTTACTGATTTCATCTTGGAAAATAATATCTTTTAAGGCTTGAATGTCATCCTGAGCCAATGTATTACCTGCAATCATCATCTTAAGCCCATTGTAATTTGCTGGATTATGACTCCCTGTTAGCATAATTCCCGTACCACTTCCTTTAGTCTTGGCTGCAAAATAAAGCACAGGAGTTGGTACTGCACCAATGTCAACAACGTCACACCCGCCTATTTGCAAGCCTTCTGCCAATGCCTTTAACAATATAGGTCCAGATAGACGCCCATCACGTGCAATAAAGACTTCTTTTTCATTCTGAGCTAAAGCTTGCTTAGCAAAAGCCAAACCAATATTAAATACAACATTTTCATTGAGATCTTCAGGATAAGTTCCACGAATATCATACGCGCGAAAAATATGCTCAGACATCAATAGTCTTTCTTTAAACATTCTTTATCCTCAATTTTCATATTTTTATAATAAATAACTTAAGTCAATATGATCAAACGCATCAATAACATGATCATAATGATATGACAAGGTCATTACTTTAAAATTTTCAGCTAAATCTGTGCCTAAAGTTAGTTGGTTTAATTGTTGTGTAAGCGCTAATGCTTCTACTTGCTTAAGTCTTTTAATTTCAGATTGATAACAAGACAAAATTCCTGCACTACTTAGAAAAGCACCTTGTGTTGAAAACCCATCAAGCTCAAACCCCAATCTTTGTGCAGCTTCGGCTAGTGCTGTAAAATCAACATGTGCAGTAATATCTTGAACACCAACATAAATAAGTGGATTATCATGCACGTGATGTTTGTAATAACACTGCAAGGTACCGATTGTCCTGGCTTCGTTATAATAAAGTGGTCTCTGATAACCATAGTCACAAATAAATACCACACCTTGCTTCAAAACAGATTGCACCGATGCCAACCACGGTTCGATCCAAAGGTTAATTTCAGACTGATAAATGATATCATTGAGCGCATAGTTGGTTAGTGGTAATGCTTGTAATGCTTTAGCCAAGTGCTCATCAATCTGGATATTTTCACACCACGCAAATTGATTGTTTTCATATGTCACCATCATTTGCATATAGCAATGGTTATTAAAACGAAATAATTCTACTGGCATTGCATCCAACACCTCATTGGCAAACACGATTGCCGAGAGTTTCTCTTTTGGTAGTGCTGACAACCAAAAGATATGCTGATAATATTCACCCAATTGCTGTAATAGCCGTTGTTGCTGAATTTTTAAAGTTGGACTAGGTTCAATAATATAATACGATTTTGGTAGCGCATTGAGCTTATGCAATTTATCTAAACAATCTAACGCAAACTGACCAGTACCAGCACCAAATTCTATAATAACGGTTTCATCACCCAGAGTTTTAAGGATATCTGCAAACTGAAGGGCAAAAGTTTGACCAAAAAGCCTTGACGTCATAGGAGCTGTAATAAAATCCCCCTTTTCACCTAACTTCTCTTTATTTGCTGTATAATAACCCAAACCAGGTGCATATAATGCCTGTTGCATAAACTGCTTAAAACTAATTTGACCGTCATTATGTTCTATCAAATTGGTGATATAAGCCGAAAGCCCATTGACGCGTTGTTGCTCTTCATGTGTTAAAGCAGGTAAGGTAATTTTGGTTTTGTGCATAGCTACTTATTTTTACGATCAAGCTTATCAAGCAACCCTTTGGGAAAGAAGAAGCGTTTCATTTTAACGTTCTGTCTTAACGCATTGACGATTTCTGGTGATAGCTCTTTAGACTTACCCATACTTAAATAACGCGGTAGTATGACATCTCCATAACGAACACGGGTTAAACGGCTTATTTGTACACCAACTGCTTCAAACATACGACGCACCTCACGGTTTCTACCTTCAGATAGCGTAACGTGATACCATTTATTAATCCCTTCACCACCAACAAAACGAATACTACTAAATTGTGCTAAACCATCCTCCAGTTCGATACCTTGTTTAAGTTTATCAAGCGTTTCATCTGCCACATCCCCAAAAATGCGCACAGCATATTCACGCTCAATTTGATATGATGGGTGCATTAGCCGATTAGCAAGTTCACCATCTGTTGTAAAAAGCAATAACCCTGTTGTATTAATATCTAATCTACCAATCATGATCCAACGCCCAATTTTTAGTCGTGGCAAGGCATCAAATACTGTTTTACGACCTTCGGGATCATTTTTAGTACAAATCTCTCCATCTGGCTTGTTATAGATAATGACACGTGGTCGAGACAAAATCACTGCTTGGTTTTTAAATGGTTTACCATCAACAATAATCTTATCATCCATTGAAGCACGATCACCAATTTGGGCTATTTTACCATTAACTATAACGCGACCTTGAAGAATTTTTTCTTCCATTTTGCGTCTAGAACCAAGACCTGCTTGCGCTAAAATTTTTTGTAACTTATCTTTATTTTCTTTTTTATCGCGCATGGCTATTCTTTCTACCTTTTAGAATCACTGCTTAAAATTACTGTGGGAACTTTACCCCATTTTCACTCATTCGCCAAGCGAAGTGTTGATAGACACCTTTTTTTCCTTGCTCAATTAACCGTTCAATTTCTTTCTGGGAAATCTCAAAATCTGTTCCCACCACGTCTAACGTATCGACAAAAATTACACGATTCCAGTTATCTGGCTCTAAATGACGCTTTAATGAACCTGCCGAATAAAATTTCATAAACTCGCGTGTAAAGTCAAATATATGGCCTATTTTATGATAGGACTTAGGTGCCGTACGCATTGAACGTAGAGGATCTTCGCCAGGATCCAAACGAAAGCCCAACGTTTCTAAGTTTAAAACACTACGATCGTTATCTTTTGCTTTTGAATGTGGTAAAATATTCAACAAGTTGTAAATGTACTTATGATGATCAAATAACTCAATTGGGCAGTTCCATACCAAACCACCATCAACAAGTATATTTTCTTCTTTTCCTTCTTTTCTCCTGACGGCCT
The DNA here is from genome assembly GCF_024208055.1 of Candidatus Nebulibacter yamunensis. Classification (NCBI taxonomy): domain Bacteria; kingdom Pseudomonadati; phylum Pseudomonadota; class Gammaproteobacteria; order Thiotrichales; family Francisellaceae; genus Candidatus Nebulibacter; species Candidatus Nebulibacter yamunensis. The sequence goes on along the minus strand of NZ_JAMBMW010000026.1, from coordinate 1,231 downwards.
TAAATAACATCGGAATGCAAGTAGAAATTCTCAGTGCTTCAACAATTTGCATATCTGGCGTTGTTTCTGCACTGTATATTTCGGCACATGATTTTGTAAGATTAGTGCCAATAATATATAAATCATTGCCAGTTAAAGTTTTGAGCGTTTTAAAACTTAAAAATCCATGTGGTAACTTTTGCTGTATCAATTTAGCCATATGGTTGATAAAAAAATCTCCTTTATACCAGCCAAAGTCGGTTAAAAGCCTTGTAGAATTACTGATAAAATTACGACTTGCATCCATAAAAAGAGTGTAATCAAGGTGGCTTACAATTTCCTCAATTTCTTTTGCATTAAACCCTACTGCTAAGAAAATAGCATAAATTGCGCCAGCAGAGGTGCCCGCGAAACGACGAACGTTTTTAAGCACACCCAAAGATTCCAATGCCGTAATGGCACCACTATAAGCAATGCCACGTACACCTGCTCCTTCAAAAATTAAATTACGAAATGCATGAATATTAAGCTCATCAATAGTTTGCTTTAGAAAATAATCCACTCGCTTTCTTGCTTGGTGCATCGGAAAAGGCGAAATACTTTCAAGCGGTTTAATCTTAGCACGATAAAAAATCTTATAGAAGTTATCAATCTTCTTACGCTTTGTAACTGTATACTTCACCGAGCGTAACAGCATTGTTTTGACACGCACTTTTGAATTTCCCATTTCAAAGGTCGGCAAGCTCATAAGTGCCTGATAATAAGCCCGTATTACCCACATTTTTGGTAACATTAAACTATTATTACCCTGAGCCTTAACTTGTGCTTTATTGAGTCTAAAAAAACGATAGAATATGGAAAATGGCCACCGCAAATACCATGGTAAGTTTGTTAATTCTTCATAAGGAATTGGATTAATTAACAATTGCTTATGGATAAGCTTGGGGTATTTTTCACATAACAACAAACTAATTAATGCACCATAACCATAGGCAATGATCGTGATGTTATTAAGGTTAAAATATTCAATAATGCTCTGTGCGTCCAATACACTTTGCACCATTGAACACTCGATTATGCCCTTAGGCTGCCCACTTTGACCATGGCCATATAAGTCATAAGCAACAATAGAGTTCTTTCCAAACCGTATTTAATCTAGCAAAATAGCTATTTAAAAATTAAAGGTGGATATGATCAATGAGATGGGAAACGATAAACAAGTTAGCAGCAGATGAGTTTCGTCGTTTAACAG
>NZ_JAMBMW010000048.1:0-1935 GCF_024208055.1 Candidatus Nebulibacter yamunensis | reverse complement strand
CGTATGCGCTGAAAATGTATTGTTCTTTGCTAAAAGCTCACTGACACCAATAATGGCATGTTTCTTATTACCACTTATCTTAAAGGTTTCAAGCGTAGATACCTTCGCCAAAAGCGTATCCGGCTCGGGGTAAAGCCAAAAACCATTTTTTTCGCGCCCAAATTGCAGAATAAACTGCCTTCTTAATTTATTGGCGACCGCAACCGAAATCTGTTGCCCGAGAATAATACTGATAACACCCTCAAAAGGGGAAGCGAATCCTGGTAATGGCAAATCAACAAGTGAACTGTTATCTAACCGTAAATAACCAAACAAAGGATCATTCAGACCAAAATAAATCGGCAGTTTGTCATACACCAGATGAAAGTTAGAATCAATGCCAATCAAAACATCCTCACCATTTAAACGAACATATCGACTTAGGGTTTTTCCATCATAACAATGCAGTGGGTCTTCCTGGTAACGACGGATAGTGTTCACGTAACATTCAAAATATTGGCTCAACTCATACCTCCTCGGTTGCGCTTGCCTGCTGGTAATATTCACGCTCTAATTCAAACAAGTATTCTTTGAGATTCATTCCTCCTGCAAATCCACCAGCGTTGGGTAACTTACTGACCACACGATGACAAGGATACAGCAAAGGCAACGGATTTCTGCCTATATTACCTGAAACTGCACCAAGCATATTACCCCCGACATGGGAAGCAAATGCAGCATAGCTTAGAGTTCTTCCATAGGGAATGTCCCTTAAGTTTTGCCAGACTTTTTGTTGAAACTCCGTACCAATTAGTCGCGTTGGCACATCAAAATGCACTCGCTGTCCTGTAAAGTACTGATCCAATTGCTTGCTAAGTGCCATCAACACCTCATGATCTTCTGCCTGCATCCGATCAAGATATGGCGCGGCAGCAGCAAACTCACAGCCCCATAGAATGGAAATCACGGCAGTGCCATCACTAACCAGAATAAGCTCAATCCCTTGCCAGCGATATTTTTGATAATATTTGGCTTGTCCTAAGACTTTCTGTAGATTTTGCATAAGCTCTTTCCTATATTCACCACATAATTATCTTATTGATTTTGCCACACTGTCCCGATATTCCAATTCAAGCCTTTCCACTCAACGTTCTTTATCAGATTTTGCAGCTCTTGCAGTACTTCATCAGGGGGAAGGCTCAATCGTTCCAAACTTGCTATCCGTTGAAGTTGCCGCATGCCTTCTCTCCCAAACACCTCTTATAACAAGTCAGTGCAAAAATAACACCAGCAGCAATGACGATAACGCCACTCATCAGGGCTAAAAACATAAAGTTGTGTGTCTGCTCCATGATTATCCCTCCTGTTACCGCAGACAAAGGGATAGAAGTATAGGAAATTAGCCGAGTAACACCGACAACTCTACCAATAAGCTCACTAGACACGACTCTTTGCCTGAGCGTGAAGAATGTTACCACTACCAGCGACTGTATGGCAGAGGATAGCCCCCAAATAAGTGCAGAAGATGCAGCCGTAATCGCCACACTCATAAGACAGTTAATGATACCGATTGCAATTGTTGCCCATAGGATAAGCGTTAAATCGTGCGCCTTGCCAATTATTTTTGGTGCCAGAATGGAGCCTGCCACTGCTCCTATACCAATGATGGCAAATAAGTAGCTGATCATGACATTTCCAGCTTCAAAATCGACGTTAAAATGATAGATTAAATTGGTATAAATCATCCGTATGCCAAAGTTAACCACAAAAAATAAAATACAGGTATAGCGTATGATTTTATTGTTATATACATAGATAAAACCTTCTTTCAACAAGACAAATACATTTCTTATAGCGGTTATACTTTCCACATATTCATCACTGTAACGGATAAGTATAAGGGTGAATAATGAGAATACATAACCCAGTAATATAATGTATAAGACATGGGTTTTT
>NZ_JAMBMW010000047.1:0-1961 GCF_024208055.1 Candidatus Nebulibacter yamunensis | reverse complement strand
CTTTGCAGATCAACCCGGGTTCCCTGTATCCGAACACCGCCAACGTCACCAACCTGAACGACACCAACAGGGTCACCAGCAGCACGGGCGTCAGCCACGCAATCACCATCAACGGGGGCACGGCCGACCTTTTGCTGGCCAACACGAACAACTACGACGGGGGCAGCGACAAGTGGAACAGCATAGGTCTTTCCGGCTTCAGCCCGGGAGTTACTTCCATCACTTGGACGATGACCTATACCCTGCCGATCGCCGGACGAACCAGCTCAACGACGCAGCTTGACAGTCGCCCAATGGGGGGAGCTTTGGGATTAGCGGCAACGGGAGGTATCGCGCTCACCAACTTTAACGTGGATCTGGAACTGGAAGACATGTACTCCACTCCCACCGCCGACGGCGTTTTTGTCTCGGGAATTCCGGCCTTGGCCCGCCCTTACGCCTCGACGAACTGGGGGACGACAACGGGCGGCCAGACGACCTTTCACAGTGATGGGTTTACCGGTTTGGTACCCCCGGGCGAACTCTCCAATAATTTTTTGTTGGTCAGGGGCTATGACTACAATGGTTCGGGAAACGGCTATACGGCTGCTGACGCTCCCCTTGTTTACACGCAGACCTACCAGTGGACGATCTCACTCGATTCGGGAACCTTCGCGGCCGGCACACAGTTTGTCATGTCCCTGGATGGCCAGCAGTTCACCAATTTGAACAATGTCCCTGAGCCCACGTTGGTCGGGTTGGTTGCCATGGCCGTTGGGATTCTGGTTTTTTTCCGCCGCCAACGTCTCCGATTGTAGATTTCGCCTCCCGGGCAGTGTATCGCCCCACAGGGAAAATTCCTGCGGTGACCTGAAACCACATCTGCCGTCACCTTTAAAGGCTTGCCAAAGTCGTTCCGCAGGCGCACACAGAGCCAGAATGGCACTCCAGAAAACACTTCTCATCGTTGATGATGAAAAAAACACCCGCGACGGCCTGCGGGTGGCGCTGGAGGATCATTTCGAAGTTTATGTTGCCGGGGACATTGCCGGAGCACTGGCGACGCTGGAGGCCGATCCGGCGGACGTGATGATCACGGACCTCCGGCTGGGCGGCGAGGACGGCATGGATCTCATTGAAAAAGTCCTCAAACTGCCCAAACCGCCGATTTGCATCATGATGACAGCCTACGGCTCGGTCGATACGGCCGTGGAGGCCATGAAGCGCGGGGCGTATGATTTTGTGACCAAGCCGGTGAACATCGACCGGCTGGAGATGCTCATCCAGCGGGCGCTGCGCGAGCGCGAGACCCGCAAGGAAATCGACACCCTGCGCGAACAGGTCGGACGGCGCGCAGGCCTCGAGAGCATGATCGGGCATTCCGGCGTGATGGTGGAAGTCTTCGACACGATCAAGCAGGTGGCTCCCTCCCGGGCCACGGTACTCATCCAGGGCGAAACCGGCACGGGAAAAGAGCTGGCGGCCAGGGCCATCCACAACCTGAGCCCGCGCGCGGGGAAAAAATTCGTCGCAGTGCATTGCAAGGCCTTCTCGACGCAGTTGCTGGAGAGCGAACTTTTCGGCCACGAGCGCGGGGCCTTCACCGGGGCCTTCGAGCGGCGGACCGGACGGTTTGAACAGGCCAATGGCGGCACCCTGTTTCTCGATGAAATCGGGGAGATTGACGAAAACACCCAGGTCAAACTGCTCCGGGCCATCGGCGGGCGGACTTTCGAGCGGGTGGGCGGCAACCAGACCCTCCAGGCCGACGTGCGCCTCGTGGCCGCCACCAACAAGGACCTCGCCGGTCTGGTGGCCGAGGGAAAATTCCGCGACGATCTGTATTTCCGCCTCAATGTGGTGCAAATCACCATGCCGCCCCTGCGCACCCGCAAAGTGGACCTTCCCCTGCTGGTCCAGGCATTCCTCAAGGAATCGGCCGAGGAAAATAGCAAACCCACCCGGGAGTTTTCCCCGGAAGC
>NZ_JAMBMW010000025.1:0-21113 GCF_024208055.1 Candidatus Nebulibacter yamunensis | reverse complement strand
TTAGTGAGGGCTATGCTTATAAAACGATTCGTTGGGTTGAAGATACGCTGATTAAAAGTAAAAAGTTCAGCTTGCCAGGGCGATTAGTAGATGCCAGTGAACATCAGGTGCATTGCCGACAAATATCGGAATAGACGAAAAAGGTTTGGACTTCGATTTAATTTAATAACGGGAATTTACAACTTTGAATTGACTAATTGAGGTTTGGAAAGAACTCTATTGAATAGCAACTTTCTTATTCCGATGTTTTTGCAAGAAGATGTCTAACTCTATTCTTTCAGAGTCAACAGCACGTCAAAGGACAAAACGTTCACCATTTACTTTAGATATTTATCTCATCCAAATGCCATTTATCTGTTGGCTTACACTGCTGCTTTCCTCCATCAGACCAAATAGCAAAGAACGAATAACCGGAAGCAGAGCAGAAGCTGAAAAAGCGAAATAACGCGGGTTGGTAAAGATGAAATTTGTTTTAAATAAAAATTTATAGAAAGCAGTTGAACGCTCAATATCTGACACGTAAATTAGTCGCAAATAATAGTTTGCAAATTTTTCTTCGTATACGGAGAAAAAATATAAAAAAGTAGTTATCAACGCTAACCAAGTGCTATACTAAAGATAGGTAAAGCATTGGCTGCACTGGGTAGCATGGGGCTAACAGTAAGGCATTTGCCAAACAGCCAACCATAACAGGAGGATGCGCTATGACTATGTCACTTGATCAACTGTTCACCAAACAACAACGCATTCATTTTGATAGCTGTTGCCAATATTTTGAGTTAGCACTTTCTTATTTTGGGTATAACGTCCAAGCACAATGCTGCATAGACAATAAAAAAAGAATCGTTTTATATGCTGTTAATGTGTTTTACAAGGGGCAACAACGCCAGGTATTTACAGCACTGACTCTAGATGAATTTTATAAAAAGATGGAACTTGTTTATCAACTTTATCTGTATGCTAAGGACCACAACACAGACTTAGATCAGGCATTAGATTATTATCTTGATGAATATCAACAGTTTATCGCCATTGAAGGTGAAGTTGATGATTTGTTAAATTGGCAAGATTTTATCGACGAGGAATTAAGTCGAGCCAGTAATTATACTTATGATACGATGTGCTCTGAAAACAGAACACTACATTAATGAAGTAATCTACAGCGTTGGTAAAAGTTTTGCAAGCGTCAGAAGTTCAAGGATGATCATAAGTAATGCAACAGCCAATATAGTAGAAAGATAGAGTTTACTCAATATGTGGTTTTTTCCATGACGCTTACGAATAATCCAAGTCATGGCTGCAGGCAAACCAATTAATAAAACAGCAACGAAAATACTAGCATAACCCAATGCAATGACAAAGCCTTGTGGATAGAAAACCGCGAATAAGAAAGGTGGCAAAAACGTAATAATAAAAATAATAACTCTATTAATATATGTATTGGATTTTAGTTGATACGTATCGCGATTAAAATCAAATAAACCAAGGGTAACTCCTATAAAAGACGTGGTAATCGCAACCGATTCAAATAAATAGGCAAAATTACCCACTCTACTACTATGATAGCTTTCGACAATCCCAGATGATACATTCCCATTTTGAATAATGCTTTGGAAACTTAATTCACCATATACAGGAATTGAGCCAAGTGTTGTCAACGTCCAAATAAAGTAAATGACAAGTGGGATGAAGCTCCCCAAAATAATAGATTTGCGCAATGTTCTACGGTCAGATTTTACATAGCTACGCAAGGTTGGAATGATGTGGTGAAAACCAAACGAGGTAATTAAAATAGGGAAAGTGATCCAGATATAATTGATAGAACGTGTTTTAGTATCAATAAACGTTTGTTGAACCTCAGGCAAGATTGCAATCACAAAAGCAAAGAACCCTAAAAATTTAATAAACATCAGTATCTTATTAGTATGATCAACCGTTGTTGTACCCATATAAACAAATAAACCTAAAACAAGAACAAATAAAGCGTTATTAACCGTAACTGGCAAGCCAATACCGAGTTTATCTAAGCCACTGGCAACAAGGTTACCACCACCTACAGTATAAGCAGCAGTAAGTGAATATAGCAACAATAGGTAAGCAACCCAGGTAATGATTTGTCCTGACTTTCCAAGAGTAATATAAGCCATACGGCTGAAATTTGTACCATCGGGCATGGCAAGATTTACTTCTGCAAGTAGAAGTGCTGTCAACATCATTACAAACCAAACCGTAACAAGTAAAAAGCTTGCTAACCAAAAACCACATGCAGCAACAGTCGCAGGAATTGCTAACATGCCCGCACCAACGCTGGTACCTGTAATAATCATCACTGAACCAAATCCCCTAGAAAATAACAGCATAAATTTAATCCTTGAACATTAAATTAAAGTATTGTAACAGAGTGTAAGATGCTGGCAATGTCACTTACGCTGTTTATGTTTTTATTTGATTCTTTATAAAAGCACTTGCATCATTTGCAGATAATGGTTTACTAAAATAATAGCCTTGAATGAAATCACATTTTAGCTCTTTAAGGAGTTGATATTGTTCTTTTGTTTCTATCCCCTCTGCTATTATTGCACTACCAAGATTATGCCCCAGTCTAATAATACTTTCGACAATCACTCTGCTATTGAGATTGGTCAACACATCATCAATAAAGAACTTATCAATTTTGATATAGTCAACATCAGTGTTTTTAAGATATCCTAACGAACAAAACCCTGTTCCAAAGTCATCAATTGAAACTTGGAAGCCCATACCTTTGAGCATGCTTAACACAAAAGAAGTGGTTTTCATATTTTCCATAATGACCGTCTCAGTTATTTCAAAAGTCACATTTGATTTCGGTAAATTAAGTTGCTCAAGCGTTTGTTGTAATAAACTCAAAAAAATAGAGGCATTATTAATTTGAACAGCGGAAAGGTTGATTGATATTGTAGGTTTATAGATAACAACTTTATCATCATGCCACTGGCGAAGTTGATAGAAAGTCTGGCGAATGACCCAATTACCAATTTCAATAATGATTTTTAACTCTTCAGCAACTGGAATAAATTCAGCTGGAGAAACTTCGCCTAAAAACTTATTTCGCCATCTAAGGAGCACCTCAAAATGCGGGATTTTATTGTTATTAAGGTTAATAATGGGTTGATAAACTAGATAAAATTCATCATTAATAATGGCTCGTTCCAAATATTTAGCAATATCTATTCGCCTTAAGTAATGCTCACCTATTTTATTGTTAAAGATGCAATAACTGTTACCACCTGCTTTTTTACTTTCATACATGGTCATATCCGCATATTTAAGTAAGGTTTGCCTGTCAATAGCATGATCTGGATAAATTGCCACTCCCATACTGGCACGAATATTAATGGGATAAGCATCAATAACGATCACTTGATGAATAATGCTGTACAGGTGATTTACAGTCGTTCTAATATTCTCTTCAGTTTGGATATCATTCAAAATAATGGCAAATTCATCGCTGCCAATCCGAGCAATAAAATCGGTTTTTCGAATATTACTTTTAAGTCTAATCGCCAACTCATGCAATAAGCAATCACCAAAATCATGACCAAATCCATTGTTAATATGCTTAAAATGATCAATATCAATATACAGTAGTGCCAGCTTACTATTTTGAGTAAATGCTAGGTCGAGCTGTGTACTAAATACCTTTTCAAATTGCTTTCGATTAGGAAGATTTGTGATATTATCATAATGAGCAAACGCATGTAATTGAGCATTTTCAGCAAGATGCTTAGATAAAATCGAACGCAAACACAAAATCAATAGCAAGATAAAAACAACCATAAACCCTAAAACAGTTAATGGAATATGCGAAAGATTTATCCATACACTAGCGGAAACCATGCTCTGTTTCACGCCTAATACAAGTATTTGCTGATTGTTTATTTTCTGAAAGTAATAGACCTTTGTGTTGAGTCGAAAAGTTGCAAAGTCTTGAGCATTGAGTGTTTCTAGTACTTGATGAGGTAGTGTATTTAAGTGATTACTAAAACTTGTGCTCACGGCTTTCCAGTCGTTGTTTAGCTTTACAAACCAGTAGACATCTACTTTATTGTCCAGACTTGCGCTTTCAAGTTTATGCACAATTTGATCAAGGTTGAAATATAGTCGATCGTAGCCGATAATTTCTTTACCTTGATCGCCCTGCAAGCGAATAGCTATGGTAAAAATAGCCATTAATTGGTTATTTTGAGTGAAAAAAGAAAGTGGTTTCTTTGCAAAAGGGATAGTTTGCTTAGTGCCAACTTCAACGATAAGGTTACCATTTATCTCATAACGTTGTATGGCTTCTAGACTATCATTTGATACCAATGCTGAAGCAAGAATAGTGCGAAGCTCACTGACTTCAGCTGAAAATGGTAGACCAATAGCATATTTTTTTTCTATTTCGTTTAACAAGTAATTCGCTTTTGTGTGATTGCTAACTTGCAAAGAACTGCTTCTTGCCTCAGATAATGCAAGCACTATTTGATTGGTGTAGAGACTTAAAATTTGTTGATAACGACTAACCACATCAGTTTGTTTTTGTTGATAAAGAGGGTAAAATGACAGTAGAAAGACGACTAAAGTTAAACAAAACAGTAGACTGCTTGCACTAATAAGCACTTGCCAAAATAGTCGTTTACCTAATACGAGCTCCTTGAGCTTTATTTTCATTAAAATGCTTCCTGATTTGTCATTTCATGGTGATGTAACATTCCATCTATATGAGTATAGTGCCAAAAGTTACTTTTTTTCTAAATGACCAGCGATCATAACCAAATTTGTAAAAACGACAAAGCGTATGTAGTTAAATAAGTAAAAGAAAATACATATTTAGCAAAATAGCAAAAAACCACAGCATAATAGTATTTATTGATTGATTACTTCAGCAAAGCAATAACTCATACTAATTGTTAAGTTGGCAGTCAAATACTATTTCGTTGCAAAAATTTTATCGCCAGCATCACCCAATCCTGGGATAATGTAGGCATTTTGATCAAGATGCTCATCAATGGAGGCAGTATAAAGGATTACTTCTGAATGGTATTTTTGAAGTGCAGCGATCCCCTCAGGTGCGCATAATAAAGTAATGACAATAAACGTTTTGCAGCCATGAGATTTCAAAAGATTAATCGCACTATTGATTGAATTTGAGGTTGCAAGCATGGGGTCAAGTATAATAGCGGTACGCTGAATAATGTCAGGACAAGGATTAAAGTAATAACAATGCGCTTTGGTAGTGTTTTGATCCCGCTTCATGCCAATCATACTAACAGGTGCATTAGGCAAAAGTTTTAATGCCCCTTCTAACATTCCTAAACCTGCACGCAAAATGGGGCAAAATGTCGGCAATGGTTTTGCCAAGGTATTCGCACTAAATGTCCCTTGCCAATGTGGAATGTTTTTTTTGGTCAATGGTAAATCTGATAATGCCTCATAACAAAGCAAAGTAGTAAGTTCATTAGTAATTGCTTTAAAGCTTTGGCTAGAAAGCTCTTCATTACGCAAAAAATCAAGTTTGTAACTAACCAACGGGTGGGTGATTTCATGCGTCTTCATCGTTTGATCCTTTATCTAAAGCGTATGTATTGATGAGTGTAGAAAGTCATAAACATTTATGCTAGGAAAATATTCTGAAATACATATGACTTAGAAAATGAAAATTGCCCATTTTAGTACTTTTTAATACAAAATAGACTATAGTTTAGAGTAGGTTTTCACTCACTTATCGCATATAGTAAAACGTAATGTATAAAAATGTAAAATAATGTGAATTAAACGAAAAAACATATGATGGACAAGAGTTATGTTAACAGTAAAGACATCAAATGGATTATTAGCAATGAGGAGAATAAAAGACTGGTTAAACCAAAAATTTAACGTCAACAGCTCAAGGTCAGCATATTGGCACCGCATTCACGTTACTTTGATTAGCCTCATATTGGTCATCATTGGAAATACTATATTTGGTATATTACATTTTTTAACAGAAAAAGAATTATACGGTGGTATTTATAGTTATTGTGCGGTGTTGTCCTATCTTATTCCACTGGCGATGCTTAAGGCAAGACACTATTATTTAGCCAAATTGACTTTAGGCATATTGTTCATCGTTAACACCTTTATATTCACCTACTTTTTATATCAACCACAGTTATTAAACTATCTATTTTTCATGGTTGTGCCACCTTTTTCTAATATGATTTTTGAAGTCAATGAACATAAAACGAAGTGGGGATTATCGTTACTTTCTGTGGAATTAATGCTTTTTTGTTTAATATATCCCAATAGCAACTATCTGATTGAGTTGACACTTCAAAATCAACTTACAACAAACTTATTTATTCTAATTACTATTACAGTTGTTATTGCAACCACAATTTCTGTGATTTTATCTGACCTAGAATATAGCGAAAAACAACTAGAGCTCATGGCAAAAACTGACAATTTGACGAGTTTATTAAATCGATCTGCTTTTCAAGATAGTCTAGAAGATTTTAAATATGCTACACATCAAGGCATGCCTTATAGCGTAATGTTTATTGATATTGATAAGTTTAAAAACATTAATGATCAGTATGGGCATACGGTAGGTGATAAAGTTATACAAGATGTAGCTAAAGTTTTGCTTCGTCATACACGAAAACATGATGTTGTATCACGCTTTGGTGGCGATGAATACGTTATTTTGCTGTCAAACATTGATCAAATCCAAGGAGAACAAATAGCAACGCGATTAAACAAGATGGTGCTGCAAGAAATTCCCAAAATAGGGAATATACAGGTGACGATTAGCATAGGTATAGCCAACAGCTTTTTTAATAGTAAAGATCATCACCATTTTGATGAAACGCTGAATAAAGCGGATCAAGCACTTTACCAAGCTAAAGCACAAGGTGCAAACTGTGTTATCAGCTTGAACGTGTGACTGGTGTACATCAAAAAATTTAATATGAGCTGTTTCTAATTTTTTTATTTCTAGCCCTACAATATAGGCAAAATCTATGGTTCGTCAGCTAATCAAAAGCAAATTTCTACAAAATTCGGAAAGGTTTAGGTTGACAGCTTGTACCCTATATTCTAAAGCATAGAATTTCTGTTTGTGGTAATTGTGCAGAAATTTGCTATTACACTTGTCATCTTATTACCATATAGGTTACGATGATATATCAATAAGATATAAAAATATCTGATAACAATTCCGTGATTGATGACAGTATAAATATCATTTTGCTCTATCATCTGCTAATTGTTATTGCGATACTAAGCAGGAAGCCAAAACGTGCGTGTTGCAATTTAAATTAAATTTTGCTTTAAACCATAACAAAGTCACGTTATAACTCTTAAAGCTTGAGTTTTAGACAACATAATAAGGAGATTCAACGTGTTACAGCCACTCCCAAAACAATCAATTAAGAATAAGCCAAAAAATGTATTTGTTGAGGAATTTGATGACAACAGCGATATCGACTTTGAAAATATCAGAGATAACGATGCTATAACTGATAATCAAGAAGATGATACCCACACAAACTTTGGCAGTAGTGAAATTAGCGAGCTTGAGACTCAGAACTTTCCTTATAGTGAGAATGATGCAACCAAGATGTATCTCATTGACATTGGTTTTAGACCATTGTTAACGAAGGATGAAGAGTTTTACTATGCTAAATTGGTACAAAAAGGCGATCAAAAAGCTAAAAATATAATGATTGAGAGTAATTTACGCTTAGTTGTTAAAATTGCAAAACGCTATAAGCCACGTGGTAATAGCTTGAGCTTTTTAGACTTAATTGCTGAAGGAAATTTAGGACTCATTCGTGCAGTTGAAAAGTTTGATCCTGATTTGGGTTGGCGCTTTTCAACTTATGCTACTTGGTGGATTCGTCAAAACATTGAGCGTGCGCTTTTAAATCATCAGCGCACCATACGTATACCCGTACACATCTTAAAAGAGCTTAATGTTTATTTGCGTGCAGCAACTGAATTAACTAAGCTACTTGATCATGAACCTTCACCTGAAGAAATAGCTGAATTTATTGATCGCCCCGTTGAGGATATCCGAAAAATTCTCTCTTCTACAATACCAATCGATTCTCTAGACGAGGCTTATGATGACTCCAATCGTAGCATGCTCGAAACCATTGCTGATGAGCAAACAAGTGATCCTGAGGTCATACATCTTCACCGTAAGGCTGCTGAGTTTATTGATCAATGGTTAGATGAGCTTAGTGATAATCAACGAGCGGTACTCTCCATGCGCTTTGGCCTTCGCGGATATGACATCCAAACTTTAGAAGAAACTGGCGTACATATTGGCTTGACACGTGAACGTGTCCGCCAAATTCAGGTTGATGCATTAAGGCGCCTAAAGGTCATTGCTGCTGCTAATAACATCGATGCTAATTTATTCTCCCATTAGTCAAATAGCGGAATCATAGTAATATGGTTTTGCTACTCGACTATATAAAAAGCACTCTTATCCATCATAACTGTCCAACGAAGGTTAAGCTCTTTTATCAAGAGCTCATCTAATGCTGTAGTAGTTTAAATTTTATTGTGCAAATATAGTTTGTCAAAATTTTCTGCGGTCTCAAAAGCGCGGCTTCTTTTATCTATCTCTTGACAAATTTTACTTATTTTATCTTCAGAACTCTTTTCCCCACATATAAAATTATATAAACCTCTTGGATCTGAACTTTCAAAATTCAAATTATTTAATTCATTAATAGATATTGAATAAAACGGGACAATTTTGCTTAATTGTTTACAAATAAGACTATTTTTTTTGTTTGAACAATAGCTTTCATAATCATTCAAGGGGACGTGAAGTTGCTCAATATCATCAAAGTGATCAATATTAATGCTACTAATTGATTTTTGGTGTTTTAGAAGGTTTGCTATATCTTGCTTTTCAGCCGAATGACCGTAAGTAGAAAGATAAAAAGAGATAAAAAATATTATTTTTACAACGTTTCGTAACCATATTATCATAATCTATTTCCGTTAATTTTGGTTTTTATGTACAAAGTTAGACTCTCTTATAAGCTCATTAAATGGATATAAAAATTATACAAACTTTACTTCAGCTGCTATGCTCCTAAGTTCTCCTATATGCTTATAGCTCACTCAATGAATATAATAGGTAAAATCCTAAGGTCTGTATGATAATTTCTTTTTAGCACCAATAGCCATTAAAATTTAACATCTAATTTAAAGGCTTAAGTTTGAATGCAAAAATAATATTCAACTTTTTGATTATTGTAAAGCTTATCTCTGTACACAAAGAAGAATTTACAAAATACTGATTGATGCATTATTTTTTTCTTGAGACATCAAAGTTGAGTCAAATTCTAGATGCATCCAAATCTTTGTTTGAAAGATATTAAATTTGATTATGATAGCAAGTCGGTCAAAATCGACAATAGGATGGTTTTTTGGATTTAACGCAAGGCTTAATTGATAAATTAGTTTGGTGATAAAGATTTTGAACGTGGGTGGGTTAGTGTTACAACTGATTATATGAGTTTAAAAAAACATGAAAAAAGGACTTAAAAAAGATTAACCAAATTGAACATACAAAGGCATCGTTCAATATGGAGTTTTATGACAAATCTATTATGTAGGTTAATTGTGTATTACTTCCAGCCTAAAAAGCCAAATGTGCTGTTTGTATTATAAGCATTTATATCGAATTAACGTTAACTACATTAGAACGTATACGAAAGGCCTGAGAATAAACTCTACAATGAATAAAATAGATGCCCAAAATAATAGCTCAATAATAAATAAAGATCCCCATTTTGCAAATCTAAGCAAAATGAGATGCATGAGAAATTATCACTAATTTAAGTAGAGAGATTAGCTAGGTCAACGCCACTACAAATTGTAAGACTTATAAAAACTTATACATTTTATAGGCATGATCACCATTGAAGTAATAGTGCATCCGTGTTTTTACGATCTTAAAGCCAAGTTTTAAGTATAAACGAATCGCGACTTGATTATTGATATTAACCTCTAGCCCTACTTTACTAATATTTGCTGCTGGCAACTCCTCGAATAATTTCATTAATAACGCACTTCCAACGCCTTTTCCATGACAAGTTTTTGATACTGCAAGCGAATAAATTCGCGCGCTTTTACGACGCATAAATACTAACATATAAGCAATAAGTTTCGCTTCTTCTTTTGCTATCCATAAAAAGTTACGTTTGGAATGGATATGATAGTAAAACTGACGTTTACTGATCTGATCTGTATTAAATAAGGTGTTTTCGAGCTCTACCAATGCAGGTATGTCATCAGCTGTTGCCAAACGAAAACTAATCGCCATAATGCACCCGCTTATACTCCATGCGATTAACAAACTCCAATATGATTCTGCTGTATAATTCATCATCCAAATACGCATCTTCCCAAGGATGATCTAATGATGGATTATCATTTATTTCTATAATACAAGGCTTATTATCGATAACTTTAATATCAGCACCATATAAATCCGTTCCAATCAAACGGCACGCTTTTATCGCTATTTTAATCACATCCTTTGGTACTTGATGAATGCCAAAAGCCTCAGCAGGACCAGCCGTAATGTACTTCTTGTTGTGATTGACAATTTGCCAATGGTTAGGCGCCATGTAATATTTACAAGCATACAATGGTTTGTTATTCAAAATCCCAATGCGCCAATCGTAATCAGTGTAGTGGTATTTTTGTGCAATAATAATTGATGACTGTGCCAGCATTTTATCTAACAATTGATTAAGTTCTTTTCTATCATTTACTTTCTTAACTCCTTGAGAAAACGAACCATCTGGAATTTTTAATACCATTGGTAAGCCTAGTTTTTCGATCAGTTCATCGCTATTTAAAGGCTCTTGATCACGAAACACAAAATAAGATTCAGGCATCAAAATTTTATTTTTTTCCATTAAGTTATGAAGGTACACCTTGTTGGTGCAACGCATGATTGTTTGTGTGCTATCCATGACCACTAAGTTATTTTCTTCTGCTTTTTTGGCAAAGGCATAGCTGTAATGATTAATCGCTGTTGTAGTACGAATAAATAACCCATCGTATTCTGGCAATCTTGCATAATCTTGTTTGGTAATCAAATCAATATCCACTCCAAGCTCACGCCCTGCATGAATAAATTTTTTAATGGCTTTATTATTGCTTGGTGGCAGTACTTCTTTTGGATCAACTAAAATTGCCATTTCGTAGCGATATTGCTTTCTTAGTCGCGGCTTACGCCATACTTTCGTGCTAAACTCACTCAAAGTTTGGGCGAAAAAAGTCTCTTCTACATCATTTAACGCTTTTATCGGAACAACTTGCAATCCCTTTATTTGCCATATATCAAGTCGTTTTTCAAAAACAAGCTTTAGTATTGGAATATCATAAATATCAAAAATCTTGCGTGCTAGTTTATTGAAACTTTGTTGTTCACTTTGACCAAAATAAATTTTGATTTGAGCTTCATTATCAACAGCAATTCTATCTAGTGTTTCAAGGCAAGCATTACTCAAACGAATATTAAACAAGCTAAACGACAAATCATCTAAATGTTGCAAATTATTAAGCGTATTTACACTAGGAATAACGCGATCACCATTGGCTTCTGCCAAAAGTGAGGCATAATATCCTTGACCCAAATAAGAGATATTCTCTGAAAGGTTAATTAAATAATAGCTTTTTTCTTCTCGGGTCATTAAGTAATCTTTTATTAAAACTACATTATCACTTGGGAAATAAGGTGTCCATGCTTCTGGACTGTCAATCAATATTCTAAGCTCTTTCATTTTAGATGGACAGGCTTGATACCAAAATAAGGAATTTGATCACCAAGATTGCGCTTGTTTTTGAGGTTTGTCAATCAGTTACATAGAAACATCTTTGGATGCAATAATTTTCACTCATAACGATCATTCCATGCTGTAATCAACAATGTTATTATAAACTACTTCTACTCAACTGATTTGGAAAGGTGTCATGGCGATTTCGCAACAACAATTAAAACATATACTTGCCTTGTCTAAGCTCAATGCAGATGAAAGTGAACTTAGCAAATTTGAAGCGGACCTTAATAATATCATTAAGCTGTTCGACAACATTCAAAACGTTGATACCACAGGTGTTCCAGCAATGATTTCACCTTTAACAAGTCATTTTATTGCACGTCAAGACAATGCAATCGAACAACATAGCGAACCATATTTCAAAGAAATTGCACCTAAATACGAAGCACATCACTTTATCGTTCCAAAAGTCATTGAATAAAAAAGGTTAAAGATATGAGCATATTACAACAACTTCGGCAAAGGTTAGACAACAAAGTCATCAGTGCAAGTGAACTAACACAGAAATATTTAAACCTTATTACAAAATATAATCCAATACTAAATACCTTTACCTCAATTAATTATCAACATGCCATCAAACAAGCTCAAAAAGCCGATAATATAATTGCACAAGGGAAGCAAAACTTATTAACAGGAATTCCAATTGCACATAAAGATAATCTATGTACCAATATTTTAACAACAACCTGTGCATCTAAAATTTTGTACAATTATCATTCTCCTTTTAATGCAACCATTGTTGATAAACTGGAAAAAAGTGGGATGATCTTGCTTGGCAAAACTAATATGGATGAGTTTGGCATGGGCTCTAGCAATGAAAATAGCTATTTTGGAGCGGCAAAAAACCCCTATCAGCTTGAATGCGTACCAGGTGGTTCGTCTGGTGGTTCTGCCGCTTCTGTTGCTGCAATGTTAACGCCGTTTGCAACAGGCAGCGATACAGGCGGTTCAGTCAGACAACCTGCTGGATTTTGTGGTATTACCGGGATGAAGCCAAGCTATGGTACACTTTCGCGTTTTGGACTTATTGCTTACGGTTCTTCTTTAGATCAAGTGGGAATATTAACGCATTTTGCCAAAGATTGCGCTTATCTTTTACAAACTATGGCTGGGCAAGACGATAAAGATAGTACAAGTATTCTAACCTCTCCTGATTTCTTTACTCAAACTATTGATCAAAATATATACAACATACGTATTGGTATTGATGAAGCTATGCTTTCCATGCTCTCACCACAAGCGCAACAACTTTTACAAAACTGTATCAATGATTACAAGACGCTAGGCGCTAAAATTAGGTCAATTAAGCTACCTAACCTAGAGCATGCTGTTTCAAGCTACTATATTTTGGCTCCAGCAGAAGCAGCAACAAACTTAGCACGTTTTGATGGTGTACGTTACGGCTATAGGAGTCCACAGGCGCATACTCTGGATGAGCTATATATCAACACTAGAACGGAAGGTTTCGGTCAAGAAGTTAAGCGCCGTATTGTTATCGGTAACTATGTGTTAGCAGCAAGTCAATACGATGCCTATTACCACAAAGCACAACAAATTCGTAGTCAACTTAAAGCCAACTTTGATGCTCTTTATCAACAGGTCGACGTTATTTTGTTGCCCATAGCAGCGACAACAGCACCAAAAATTGGTACTCAAACCGATCCTGTTAGCACTTATCTTTCTGATATGTATACACTTATTGCTAACCTAACTGGCGCGCCTGCCATATCCTTTCCTATCGGGAAGATAGATAATTTACCATTTGGTGCGCAACTGATGGCCAATAATTTTAATGATCATTTATTGCTCCAAGTAGTAAGTACTTTTCAACAGGTCACTAATTTTCATCAACCACAACCACTCTTACAAGGAGTATGTGCATGAGTTATCAAATGGTGATTGGGCTTGAAGTGCACGTTCAACTTAAAACAGTATCCAAGATTTTTTCTAATGCCGCAACTTTATACGGACAAAAACCTAATACACAGGTTAGTTTCGTTGACATTGCTTTACCTGGTACTTTACCTGTAGTCAATAAAAAGACAATTGAAATGGCAATAATGTTTGGACTTGCGACCGATGCAAAAATTTCTAAAAATAGTTTTTTTGCTCGAAAAAATTATTTTTATCCTGACCTAGCTAAAGGTTATCAGATTAGTCAATCTAGTAATCCGATTGTCCAAAATGGTATATTAGAAATAACAACTTCCAATGGAAGTAAACTCATTCGAATTGAGCGTGCACATTTAGAAGAAGATGCAGGTAAATCAATACATGATTTCATTGGTGATCAAACAGGATTAGATTACAATCGCGCTGGGACACCATTATTAGAAATCGTAACCCATCCTGACTTTAGCAGCAGCACAGAAGTCATTTGTTATCTTAAGGACTTGCATCAACTTGTTCAACACTTAGGTATTTGTGATGGTAATATGCAAGAAGGCTCATTTAGATGTGATGTGAACCTATCTGTGCATAAACAAAAAGAGCCTTTTGGCACAAGAGTAGAGCTTAAAAATATCAATTCTTTTCGCTTTATTGAAAGTGCTATTGCTTATGAATATAAGCGTCAAATAAAAATGCTTGAACAAGGTCAAAAAGTTATTCAAGAAACGCGTTTATATGATCCAGATAGAAATGAAACACGCAGTATGCGTAATAAGGAAAATGCTTTTGATTATCGTTACTTCCCAGATCCAGATTTACTGCCTATATTGATTACCCAACAGGATATCGATTTAATTAAAGCACAGATGCCATTGTTACCTAGGTTGCGCCGTATCCAATATCAAAAAGATTTAAATGAAGATGAAGTTAATTTCTTAATGGATAATCCTGACATTGCCAATTACTATGATGCGCTTGTCACAAAAACCACACCAAGAGTTGCTTATAATTGGGTTGGGATCGAATTACAAGCTCTATTTAATCGTGCACAAAGCACTTTTGATACGCATAAAATCTCAGTTAATACGTTGTTTGAAATCATTCAATGTGTTGATAAAGATGAAATATCGCTTAAATCTGCTAAAGCTGTTTTGCAAAGCTATTATGAAAGATCAGATGCAATTCAAACTATTATTGATAAACTAGGCATTCGTCAAAGTAATGATAGCTCACTAATAGAAGCATTAGTTGATGAAATTATTGCTAACAACCCTAAACAAGTTGCGGACTATCAAGCAGGCAACAGTAAACTTTTAAGTTTTTTTGTCGGTCAAATCATGAAAGGTAGTAAAGGACAAGCCAATCCCAAGCAAGTTAACGAAATATTGCTTAAGAAACTGAGCTAATCTAGCGTTATTCATTATTATTGCTACGCTCGTTTCTTAAGTGTCTAATCTTATTTATAGAAATACCCAATGTTTTCGCAACGACTGAAACTGGTACGCCCATTCTGAGCATTGATTCTGCTTCTTGCATTAGCACATTAAACTCATTGAGTTGGCTTTTATTTTTATTGTTTTCATTGAGCTCCATGTTGTATTGCCTCCATTTAGTCAAACATTGTAAAACAATCGTAACTGAATCTTGCTGATCAATACAACCATATTTTTTAGATTAATTAAATTTTAGTCATATGTAATCGGTATATAAATTGACATTACTTAACAAAAGCTCTTTTACCAATATCGGTACGATGATACTCATTGTTCCAAGTAATTTTATTAACAAGATCATAAGCATTGTGATAGGCATCTTCAACATGTTCACCCAGCGCAACGACACATAAAACACGACCACCATTGGTGAAGATACTGCAATCTTGACGTTTAGTGCTGGCGTGAAAAATTTTGGTATTAACACCATCATCTTGGTCAAGTCCTGTGATAATGTCACCGGTTTTGCACTGATCAGGATAGCCACCTGCTGCCATCACAACCCCTAGCGCAGTTTTATTGCTCCAACTGACCTCATAGCCATCTAATTCTTCATTGAGCGCTGCAAAAGCAAGTTCAACCAAGTCTGACTCCAAACGCATCATGATAGGTTGGGTCTCAGGATCACCAAAACGACAGTTATACTCAAGTGTCTTGATTTCACCATTTGGCATAATCATAAGACCTGCATACAAGAAACCTTTATATACTTCCCCTTCATTTTTCATACCATCTAGTACAGGTTGGATAATGGTGTGCATTACTTTGTCGTGAACATCGCGTGTTACAATCGGAGCGGGTGAGTAGGCACCCATCCCGCCTGTATTAGGACCTTGATCACCATTATCGCGTGCTTTATGATCTTGTGAACTAGCCATCGCAAGTGCATGGGTACCATCACATAATACGATGAAACTTGCTTCTTCACCGTCTAAAAACTCCTCAATGACAATCTCACAACCTGCATCTCCAAATTTATTACCCTCAAGCATGTCTTCTATCGTGTGATACGCTTGTTCTTTGGTTTGCGCAATGATTACACCCTTGCCAGCAGCAAGTCCACTAGCTTTAATAACAATCGGAGAATCCATTTCATCAACATAAGCTTTAGCTTTTTGGCTATCCTTGAAATTTTGGTACCGCGCAGTAGGAATATTATATTTTGCCATGAAGTTTTTACTAAAAACCTTCGAAGATTCAAGTTGTGCACATTGCTGTTTAGGACCTAGACAATTTAAGCCATGTGCTTCAAATTGATCTACAATACCAAGACTCAAAGGTACTTCAGGACCCACAACTGTGAGTTCAATTTCATTGTCTTTAGCAAAATTAATCAAGTGTAGAATATCGGTTGCAGCGATATTGATATTGCTTACTTTTTCTTCTTTTTCAGTCCCAGCATTACCAGGAGCAACATAAACGTGGGTTGCATGAGGAGATTGAGCCAATTTCCAAGCAAGTGCATGTTCACGACCACCGTTCCCAACTACTAATATATTCATCTAAATACTCCGTACTTTTTACAAAAAATCTTAACCTTTTGAGTCATGTAATGCCATTAAAGATTTAGCCAAAATAGCAGTAAAGTTATTTTGCGATAGCTAAGAAATCATTGGTGCCTTGAAAGCTATCAGGTACAATAAGGATCAACTATTTATACTTGGCTACACAAACTGTAGTATTCTTTGATTGAAACAAAGAGTAAAGAGCAATTATTTTCATAGCTATTTTTTATAAAGCAGGGTTTAAGTGGATGCAGCAGCAAACAGATGTCGTAAGTGGTAAGAATATCGTGGTGATGGCAGGGGGAACTGGAGGACATATTTTTCCAGCACTTGCAGTGGCAAAGCATTTGTCAGAACAAGGCGCCAATATTTTCTGGTTTGGGACCCAATATGGTTTAGAAAAAAAAATAGTTGCCAACCAATATCCACTAGATTTTTTAAAAATTGGTGGAGTACGCAACAAAGGTCTAAAGAAAAAATTATTGTTTTCTTTTCAATTATCCTTAGCTGTATTACGTGCAATGATAATTCTAAGAAGGCGCAAGACAAATTGTGTCTTAGGCTTTGGTGGTTATGCTTCTGGACCTGGTGGGATTGCGGCAAAACTACTTAATATTCCATTGATTATTCATGAACAAAACGCCAATCCTGGTATGACCAACAAGATGTTGGCAAAATTTGCTAAAAAAGTGTTGTGTGCATTTCCTACTAGCGGTTTTAAAACAAAGTCAATTGTTGAGGTTATTGGCAATCCAATACGCAGTGAAATACGTAATTTGCATAATCAGTCACGTGACTTTTATAAACATATTCTGAACGTTCTTGTCTTAGGCGGTAGTCAAGGTGCTAAAGTACTCAATGATGTGGTGCCTAAATTTATTAAAGCTTTGCCACGTGAAGCCTGTGTTAACATTTGGCATCAGACAGGAGAAAAAGGTTTTGCTGAGACGATGAGTACTTATCAAGCACTTAATATCGATTATAAATGTGAGCTCAAAGTAGAACCTTTTATTAACGATATGGCGCAAGCTTATCAATGGGCAGATATTATTGTATGTCGTGCTGGAGCATTAACGGTGTCGGAAATTGCAAGTGTAGGCGTCCCTGCTTTTTTTGTACCTTTTGCAGAAGCTGTTGATGATCATCAATATCATAATGCACAATTCCTAGTGCAAGCGGAGGCTGCTATTTGCATGCGTGAGGAGCATTTTAATGCACAAAAGCTCGCGGCTTTTATTCGTGCAATGGACATAAATCGCTCTAAATTGGAAAATATGTCTAGTCACGCCAAGGGTGTAGCGAAACTCGATGCAGTGGAAAAATTGGTTGATGAAGTTAAAAAACTTATTTGACGCTACTTTTTTATCTCATTCATTTGATAATGTGTATCTCCGAAATTCATTTCCTTTTTATTTAAATTCAACTCAATTTAGATAAAAGCTCAATTCAAAAAGTTTGTTATTGACCTACGCAGCAAGATAGATTGTGTGTTGAAGGAAGCAAGGAGAATCTTGGTGCGTTAGATGCTTTTTTGACTGTAACAATTTTTTCCTCATGATGATCAAATCTGAATGATAGTTTAGTTGCAAATACGTATCAATTTTGCTTGGTAATTTTTCAACAATAGTTTGATTAAAGCCTGAGCACTCAAGGTAGTTTGCACCATAGCGCGTCAAGGCAATCAGCTCTTTGATGCCTACGTCGATCAATTTATTTTCAAGATAATTAAGTAAATACTTTGCAATGCCCTGATTGCGATGTTCTTTGGTAATAACTAAGGCTTTAAGCATGGCTATATTATGTTGCAATTCAGCACCGATAACACCAATGAGTTGTTCGTTACTAAAAAATCCAAAAAACAGTTGCTTGGAACTAAAAAACCATTCAGTGCTAAAAAAATTTACATCATTAAAAAGTTGTTGAACTTGATTTTGATGTACTTTTGTTAGCGCTGAAATAGCCATATTAAAACTCCTTCTTGTTTTTTATAGTTTGAATTTTTGTTTTATCTCATCAGGTAATAACTTTAGTGCATTAGAGCAACGCGTTACTGTGCTGATACTAACACCCAGATCTTTAGCGATTTCACGTTGTGACTTTTGTGCTAAGACCATTTGTTGGGCAAGGGCATAACGATTACTGAGTTGACGTTTTTCTTCCAACGTAAAAAGAAAATCCAATAATAAACTAAGTTCATTATCAGATTTCAGAATTCTTATTACTCTAATTAAGCTTTGCCAATTTTTTTCCATTTTTAAGTTCAAGCTACGATTACCAATGTAGTCTTGTAACGATACATCGATGTATTCCAGATGTCTAGACAAAAAATATAAAAGTTGTGCTTCTGTGGTAAGTATGCCAAATATAAGCAGCAAGGAAAGGTAAGTGACAGCACAAACATACTAAGCCCTGTGATTATTGCCAGGCGAGCTTTAGTATTGCGCATATTGCTTAGGAAAATACAAAAATACTCTCAGATTATATTGAAACAAATGTAACGTATATTTCATCTAGTTCTATATCACTAAATGTACATAAGCACAGTTAGCAACTCTAAAGGAACAGTTCGAAACATATAAAGTTAAAGCACGCAATAAGTAAAATTTAAAGCACAAATGCAAAGCGAGAAAGGCTGTAAAATGGTTTGTGATGGGTATATACTAATTGTCGTTAAAAAGCAACCATCAGACAAATTATGCAAATTTCATCAACTCAATCCTTAACCTTGCTACGCTTAGTCATGATCAATATCATTGCCGTGGATAGCCTGCGTAATATCTCTATTACAGCACAAGCTGGGTGGGTTGTGGTGAGTTTTTACATTTTTGCCGCTATTGTATTTTTAATTCCATGTGCATTATTAACTGCACAAATGGCAACAGGATATTCGAAAAATGGTGGAATCTACCTTTGGACAAAAGAAGCCTTTGGTGCCAAAATAGGATTTGTCGTGTTGTGGCTGCAATGGATTTATAATTTGGTATGGTTCCCATCTATCTGTGGATTTTTTGCAGGAATCATTGCTTATATTATTGCACCTTGGTTTGGCATGAATCCAGATTTTTTGGTCAGTAATCCTTGGTATATAATCAGCATGAGTCTGTGCATGTTTTGGCTAGCTACGATTGTTAATCTATTTGGAATAAAAACCTCAAGCACAATCAGTGTCATTGGCGCGATTGTTGGTACCTTAATGCCGATGCTACTCATTATTGGCTTAGCACTTTTTTGGATATTGTCTGGTCAACCCATGTTGAAGCCATCGGCTATTTCAGATGTACTACCAAGCTTTGCCAATATTAACAGTTGGGGTCTGTTTTTAACCGTAATGTTTAGTTTATTTGGTCTAGAGATGAGTTCTATTCATGCAGGTAATGTCAACAATCCACAAAAAAACTTTCCCAAAGCACTATTAATTTCTAGCGTAGTGATTTTACTATCTCTAGTTTTGTCTAACGTTGCAATCTTTACAGTCAATAGCAATAACACTGGGCATGTAGATATCGTGACAGGACTTATGGCATCATTTAGCTATTTTTTTGCTAAATTCAATATGCCGTGGATGTCTAGTATCATCGCATTAACCTTGGTATTAGGAGCATTTACTACTGTTTCAGCTTGGATTATGGGTTTATCACGAGCTTTTACCATAGCAGCAGAAGATGGACTTATTTCAAAAAGGCTTGCACAAACTAATACTTATAACGCACCCAGTAAAGTGCTTATTTTGCAAGCTCTGATATTCTCTATATTTTGTTTGAGTTATCTTCTTATGCCATCGGTCAATTCAGCTTATTGGTTTTTAAGTGCACTGACGGCACAACTTGCTGTATTAGGTTATATCGGTATGTTTGCTGCGGCAATTAAATTAAGGGTCACTAATCCAATCAAACTTGGGCAATATCAAATTTATGGCGGTGTCAAAGGAACCATTGTAATGTCATCATTAGGATTTATTAGCTGCTTGGTTGCAATTATAGTAGGATTTATTCCAACCTCAGATGTAACGATGTCCACCTTTAACTTTGATTTATTACTTGTTACAGGAATAGTGATTGCACTTGCTTTTCCTTATGTTCTTACTCGAAATTATTCATAATACACTCACATTTAAAACCTCCAATATTGTTGACAAAATCCGTAATCCCAAATCTCGATTTAGACTGTTCGATGGTCTTGGGATTAGGGAGTGCTTTAAGCTATTTGGTTAAGATCTATAATAGAATTCCTTCCAAACCGTATTTAATCTAGCAAAATAGCTATTTAAAAATTAAAGGTGGATATGATCAATGAGATGGGAAACGATAAACAAGTTAGCAGCAGATGAGTTTCGTCGTTTAACA
>NZ_JAMBMW010000007.1:0-101323 GCF_024208055.1 Candidatus Nebulibacter yamunensis | reverse complement strand
GAATCCATCATTATCATCCTAAGAATCTCCTAAGCCATAAATATATGATTTTAGGAGATCACTAATTTAGTTGGATCCGACAATTTCCCTTGGTAATTAACACGACAAAATCCCTTGGTGTTAACAGCAACCTCATGTTGGATACTAATAATAAATTCATCAAAAATAAAGTCGGTTTGTTAAATTTAGCAGAGGAACTAGGAAATATTTCCAAAGCATGCAAAGTAATGGGTTTCTCATTATAAAAAACTTTGAACAGACTTTGAATAGACTCTTAGTCAAGCTTAAAATATCAAATAGAGTATCTAATACTCAAAACAACCTAATTATAATTAAATTTCAATCTAAATAATCTATTATTTTTGTATAAAAAATATAACTTTATAGTATTAAAGATGATTTATAAGAAGTGATGAGGATATCTATGACCTATATCAGAAATTATGAAATTATATGATCTATACTTACTATGACAACGATATTAGGAACAAACTATCTCAAACAACTATAAATAATAAGGAAAATAAGATTGCTGTGTTTCAGAAAACTTAAGTGTAACTCGAAGTAGAATTCTAGAGTTTAAAAAATCTAATTTATGAATGAAAGGAGGACTTAAATTATGATTATGAAAAAAACAATAGGTACGATGATAAGTCTGGTATATCTGTTGACATATGTACTTGAGCCTGCATATGGGGAAGTCTTAAGAGCAGAAGCAAGAGAAAGTGAAAAAAATGCAAAGGTCAATGCCACTACTTTTTCTGATAATAAAGAGGTGTTAAATTTATTACAAAATTTCTCACAGGCGAATAATGGGAATAGTTTTCAGTCATTAGCAGGTAATGCAAATTTACCAGTGACCTTATCTGTTAATCCTACAACGTTAAAGTTAGTTTTTTCAAATGAAATCGTGAAAATACTTAGTAAACCTGTTTCGACACTAAATTTTGGTCTGATGCTTACAAATGATAACGCCTATAATCCTTTAAACCGCTTGTTTGTAGATAAGGACTTAGCCTTAAATATTCCATATATCCAAGTCTTAACAGGTGAAGATGGTAAGAAATATTATCGTTTAAATATGGGACATAACCAATATTCATTTGAGGTTAAGCAAGATGAAAATGGCAATAAAGTAGGAGGGTTTTATTATACTAAGTTAGAGAAAGCAAAACTGATCTTTTTAGACGATAAAAGAATACAATTGATTGAAGAGGATGGCAGTCATTATTTTTTTGAGGAAAGCAATCAGTGGAATTTCCTATATCCTGCAACAGCTATTGTTAATAATACGGGAGATAGAATAAGTTTTCAGTATACGCCAGATGGTGGAGTTGAGATATTAAACCATGATAATGAGGTCATGGTTCAAGTATTAAAAATGCCAAGTGAAGTAATGATCACTTATCTTAATCCATTAGGAGAGTTACAGGAGTTTCATATTGTAAATGAAAATAGAGAACGTGTTAAATTAATCAATCCGCTGAATCAAACGCTAAGTTTAAATTATCAAGATGAAACAACGTTGGTAGATGTATTGTTTCCAACTGGAGCAATTTACCATTTTGATTATGCAAAACTCTCACAAGTGTCGTATGTGATAGATGGCTTAACAACACCTATTTTATATAACAATAGTTATGTGAGTCAGTTTGTGAAGAAGTTGGGCAATCGATACAGTGAAGATGGAGTATATCACTATAGTGTATCCCAAGATGGGCATAATTTTGCAGGAAATGGAATATGGTGTTCAAAGCAGATATTTGAGTCATTAAATCCTTTGCAAGACTGGATGTTAGAGTGTGGTTTGGAGCATCAAAATGGGGTATATGGTTACACGACGTGGATAGAAAGCAAAGTGCCTGTATTTAGCGGTAAGGGGATAGATTGGCAGCAGATGGTGATGAAAAATAGTTATAATTATCTGCATTTGTCAACTGGGATGAGTCTGGATGTCGGGGATAAAAGACTAACAGAACAGAAATTAATTTATCCTGAGAGTATTAAGAAGGCAAAGAGTTTTAGTGATTTATCGGATATTTACAATAAGCCTATTGAGGTGAATTACTTAACCTATGATGAGATAGGTAAAGACGTATTGCCAAGACAAATGATAGGTCAGTATCGCTATTATGTAAAAGAAGATGAAGGTAGTGGTGCTTATTTGGGTGCAATGAAGGAAGCGATAGATGGTTATGGCAATCAAATAGAGCTTGAGTACTACCCTGAAAGAGAGACAGGGACATATAGTCTTATAAAATCACAAAGGATGTATCGCTATGGCTCACAAGATGAGGCTAAGATGGATAGTCTAGGATTGTCGTGGTTAGAGAGTAGTGTAAAGGTTAAGGATAAAGCTTATCGAGTAAAAATGCCCTATATGAGTGAGACGATTTCGAGTTTAAACGGGCAAAAAACAAATGGTAATCGTATATCTCTTGATATAGATAAAAACAGTGTGTTGTATGGAAAGATAAAAGCAGCGACAGAATTAATACAAGGCTCCAATCCCTATATTAAGAAAGAGTTTGTAATGAATAAAACTGAAGATGGTAATTATGAGGTTTACACTATACAAACATCTGCTGAAGATGATACCAAAGACTTAGCACCAACTAGAGTGGAAAGTGAACATAGGATTTACAATCGTTATGGTGGCTTGATTAAGGTGGTGAATCCCTTAAATAATGATGTATTGATTTATGATAATTATGATGCATTAGGACGGGTTACGCAAATTACATATCTACCCAGTAATCAAGCACAATATAAGCAAGTTTATCGCTATAAATACATGATTAATAACAATCCAAACGAAGCAGGTTATGTATTGACAACGACGGTGGTTACACCAACGACAGGTAATATAGGATATAGCACAAGGACGTATTATGATCAGGAAAACCGAGTTGTCAAAGTGGAAACTCAAGCAATAGATCGTTCATTTTACTATGTTACTGCAGAGAGTCACTACAATAGCGCAGGGCAATTGAGTACAGAAGTCCAATATTATTATGATGAAGAGGGCAAATCGCATCCACAAGTCAGTCGCTATTTTTATAATGCAGAAGGAGAATTAGTTGTTATCCAACAAGCAGATGGCAAGAGTGTGGTAAATCTTAACGATGGTTATCGTGAGCAGAAAATCAGTTATATACTAGAACCGACTGAGGAGTTGATGCCTGTAGTAAATGGAGTGCAAGAGTTATCATTGTGTTTTGATCCTTTGAAATCTCCTGAATTTAAGATAGGCTCCGATATAAGTGCATGGCAACCATTGTATACAAGGTGTAAAGTACGTACTGTTAGCATCTCACAAAGCATAGTTTCTAATATATCAAATGATACAAAGAGACCGATTTGGAAATATCAAAGACAAGATGAATATAGTATTGTATTAAATAAAGATTTTAAGTATACCAATGAATCTGGTTTAAGAGTTCCATTATATAAGAATAAAGAGATTTATGCCTTGGTGGAAAAATTAAGTAATGAGGCATTAAATGGCGTGGCGTTGGATAGGAAAAATCTCATTGAATTATCTGAGCAGGTAAGGAGAGATTGTTTATCTGGAAACTGTCAAGCTCTGAGTTTTAATACGACTAGACTCAATGATTTACAATTACCAGAAAAACAACGGGATTTGGTCAATGGCTGGGCAGTTGAATATATCTATGACACTAAAGATCAGACAAAATTAATCGCAGAAGTGAAGCTTTATAAAAATAATAATCATGAGGAGCAAGCATTAAGTACCACTTATTATGATTATGATAACTATGGTCACGTTATAAAAGTAAAGGTAGCGAAAGGGGGATACAATTCAGAGATTGCTGCTGGCAGACAGAGCAATGATGTCTATCACATAGGAGAAAGAACTTACACATCATTGGGTTACTTACTAAGCAGTACAAGTTTAATCAATGAAATTGGTCAAAATAGCACATTTGGTTATGATAAATTGACAGGTTTACCGATATGGATGAAAGATGCTGAAGGTAATGGTATCAAGATATATTATGAAAATGAGATATGGAAATTAAGACCAAGTAAAGTTGTTTATGAAGGTAAAATTTTCGAGGATGGTTTTGTAATTTACTATAGCTATAATGCCAATGGTGATATTGCCAAAATTCGCAAGGATGATCATTTGGGTCATCTCATTAGTGAGATTTCCTATGATTACCATACTGTAACCTTAGAGCTTACAAACATCAAGATGAGTTATCCTGATGGAAGCATGAGAAAGCTTACATTTAACTATAATGGATATGAGACATTAGTTCAAAAAACATACAACAAAGAAGATGGATTCATTTGGCAACAAAGCTACAAGAGTAATCATTTAGGGTTACCGATAAAGGTAACCTATAGTGGTCAAGCAAATAGTACGATTATGGTTGATTATCAGACTGATTTATTAGAGCGTGCTGTTTCATATAATGACAAGGTGGGACGAATCTTTAATTATGACAGTTTGGGGCGATTAATAGGCATAGATAATGTGTTAAATGCAATAAAAATGAGAAGCTATGCATATGACTACAATAGATTAGGTCAAAAAGCGCAAAGAACGTCGTGGACAGAAGATGATGAGTCTTCTAATTTAGTTAAGACGGTGCAACGTTATGACTATACGCCATTAGGGCAATTATCGGTATTTAGCTGTGAAGGAGCAGAGTGCCCTAAAGCTCAGGGTAATATAATTAGTAAAGAGCAATATAGTTATGATGATGTATTGAATAAATTATTAGAAGTGAAACGAGAGTTTGGCGATAGCAATACAGATATAACACGCTACTTTTATGCTAATCCAGATCCTACGCAAGTCAGTAAAGTAGAGTCACAAACCATCACTACATTGTTGCAATATGATAAGAATGGTAACGTTATTGCCATGGATAAAGAGAAGAAAGATGGTACAAAAGAAGCTCATACTCTGCGTTATGATGCAGCTCAAAATCTGATAGAACTAAAAACAGACAGCAAAGTTATTCGTTATGTTTATGACATGTTTGGTCGCCAAATTGAAGAAAGTGTAACGGATGTAAAAGCAAAAACTGATAAGAAGCAAGTGAATTATTATCTATCAGGCTTAATGGAGCAAAAAATTGGTGTAGATAGTCGATATTACGTTGGTGATGGTAGCCTCTATAAAGGTGAGTATGAGCGAGTGATCACAGATGGATTTAATATAACTGGAAATGTGAAAAATAATGTTATAGAAGGCAATTTTGTCTATACCCCATTTGGTGAACAGACGGATAGCCAGATTGCAAGCCTATATCAGGCGCAGCAATTAGCGTTAAGTGTGCAAAAAAGTAATTTGGGTTATAGGATGATAAATACCGATAGGGAAACCAATTGGCAGTTCTTAGGGGAAGGCTATCGTGCATATAATCCTGAGTTGAGAGTATTTATGAAGCATGACTCATGGTCACCTTGGAGATCAGGCGGAGTTAATGGTTATAGTTATGCAGGGAATGATCCGATAAATGCTTTTGATCCAACAGGGCATGTCACAGAAGGCGATCAGAAGAAGATCACCACTGCAATTGATTTATTTATCTCCACTTGGCAAGCAGCAGCGATTGTAGGAGGGCTATCACTAGTCATAGGCACAATCATCGCGTTTATTCCAGGGGTGAATTTGATTGCAGGGCTAATTATTGGCTTTGTTGCGGAAGTAGCGGTGTTTTCTTGCCACCTGGGGATTGATGGGCTGGGGAGTAGCAAAAGATCAAGTAGGTGCTTTTATTGGCGCGGCATTCCTAAATGCAGCAATAGGATTTACTTTTATTGCTGGGGCATTGTTGCTATCACGATTATATTTTGTAGTGAAATATATTCCTAAAGGAAATAGAATGGCAGCTTTTCGGAGTATAAAGAAGTTACCTAGTAACAAAGTTATTAAAGCAAAAGGTCTAGAAGTTGAAAGTAAGCTCAAAAATGATATTGGTTCTTTACTTGAACGTGATCCAACAACTGTTCAAGGGACTATGATAGATAATGTTAATCAAGGAAGGCAATCGATAATAAGGCAAAACTCTGTAAGGCAATCTCAATCTCTTAAAGTTAACGAAGGAGAGGTTATGAATGAGAAAGTGACAAACCAAGAGTATGAAAAACTAAGGATATTTCCTGAAGATAGTATGGAAGATGCATTACATAAAATAAGTAATGTGGGCGACAAGATGAGTAAGTTAAAAGGTCATGGTTTCCTAGGAGAAGGGGAAAGTGCTCTTTCAAAACAGCTTGCTGATATAAATGAAGATAATATTAGTATTTTATTAACTGAATCCTCAAAAAATCAAAGATTTGGTATGTTTTGGAGAGTAAAATTTAAGGATATAAACTCAGATTATAAGTTTTCTACTGGCGCTACTATTCAAAATATACAAAATGATCTTCCAATAAAATTGGGAGGTGAAGGTAGGTGCGCTGCTATGATATGTTCTAAGATAAGAGGACATATAGATGATTATTTAGAGCAATAAATATAAATGGAGAATAACGATGAGCAATATCAATAAAATATTATATTTAATCGGTTTATTAAGTAGTGCTACTTTTGTTTATGCAGGACAAGGCCATTTCTTAACCATTTATAACGATTCAGATCAAGATTATCAAATTTCTCAAGGGAAAAATGACTGTTGGTATCCAAAAGATCTAGCAAGTAATATGGTGAATAAAAAAAATAGCAAAACCTTTTATACTGAAGAAAGTGAAAATTTTTTTGGGGGCTGTACAAGTAGAAATAAATATTTTGATTTTAATATTAAAAGCACGGATGGCACGGTCAATAAAGCGTTCACATATAGAGTCAAACATGTTGATTCATCCCCTTATCGAAGTTTGCGTAACAATACGGATATATCGCAATATGTGATGATAGAAGGTTGTTCTGATCAATGTCGGTATTCAATCTATATTAATCAACAAGATGAGTTTCAGATTGCAAGTAATAACTCAAGCAATTTTTCAAAAAGCATGTCATATCCACAAGATTATCGGTATTCAATTACAGATAAAAGCGTAAACAAAACCCCAAAATTGACAATTAATAACGCGTCTGCTTATTCACTTAGTATTGTTTCTGTTTCCAGTGTGTGTCCACCAGTAAAAAATGCAGCAGAAGAAAAAAATAGGCTGCCTTGTATTAAATGGGTAAATTCACAAGACCCAGTTGGTAAAGTTATCAATCCTTATGATTCTTATACTTTTACTTTTGAGCCTAGTATTTTGAAGTCTTATCGTAATGGTTATCCTGAAAAAGAAGGATTGAGCTATGTAGGGGAAGGATTTTTCTATCCTAGCTTTAAAATTACTTTAAAAAATAATACAACACAGGGATTATGTACAATAGAAACTGTTGGTTATAGTGCAGAAGGGGAAAATAAGAAGCTTGCTCGTGGGTTAGATTTTAAGCCTTATAGTATGAATTGGAATACTTATTATTATTCGATTGTAGGGACAACAGCAACTATTGCTAATTCTGCATATTTATATATGTATTCAGGGATTAATGTGGCTGATATGCTTGATTTGAGTCAAGCACAAAACCAAAAAGCGGACATTAGTATTACAGCATGTGGTCCTGAAATACGTAATCAATTAACGATTGTTAATCGTTCAAATTTAACGTTACATTCGTTTCAAAGCCCAGAAAAAGATGCTTTTAAACCTATACCCCTTTTAGATAAAGGTATATTAAATCCAAGAACGTTCCAAGTTTTGACAGCATTGGACGACTACTTACCTAAACAGGTTAACTTACAGTTTTCAGTTGTGGAAAATGAAGCACCTTATAAAGTTAAAGTTATGCAAGATGGTACAAGGGAAGATTGTGATATGACACCTAGCTCATGGATATGTGATTATACCAAAACATCATCGGGTGCTACGATTTTATTATCTCCTAATAAAGTGATGTTTAAGATTTGTTCTCCAACAGGTTATATTAAATTAGACAATGTTATGGCAGAATCAATTTTTCAAGACTTTGAACCTATAGCAAATCAACCTTGTGTGGAAGCGCTATCAGATGAATCCTACATTGATTTAAATGGAAAGAGTTTTGATTTCTATATTGGTGAGAAACAATATAAAGGGACTTTTGATACCGATGGTCATATTGCCATAACAGCCAGCATGGAGCATCAAGATGAGATTTTTACCGTTGTTAAGGGTACAGATAGTTTAAATACAACGATGTATGTTTATCCAAAAATTGATGAAATTATATTTTCGACATTTGGTAAAACAGAAGTTATACCATTAAATCCATGGGGTGCAAATAGTATTGGCATCTCTTCACAAGACAATAGGACACATAGGCAAGTTGTTGTAGTTTATGCAGTATTTGATAGTTATTTTAAAATAGGTCCTTATGCGTGTGAAGCAACAGAGACAGAGCAGTATAAAACTCCACGCAAAGTTCCTTGTATCCTTAATATAGAAAAAAATGAAAAATTGCAATTAGTTCCAAGTGTTAGATGGTGAGTTAAGATAAGCGGAAAGCTTTAGGAGTATATGATGTTAATTAAAAACTCATGTGTGATGTTGACGAATCTAGCGTATATCTTAGCTTTTGTAATAGAACCTAGCTATGGAAAGGTTTTAGTTACAGACTCAAGTGTGGAGGATAAAAATACAAAGAGCAATTTGACAACACCCTTAGACAATAACAAGACGCTTAATTTACTGCAAAATTTCGCACAGGTGAATAATGGTAATAGCTTTCAGTCATTGGCTGGTAATGTTAATTTGCCGGTGAGTTTGTCAATTAATCCTGCAACGTTAAAACTTAATTTTGCTAATCAAATTGTGCAAATAAGAAGTACGCCAATATCGCCATTGAGTTTTAATTTAACCATTAATAATAACAATGCCCTTAACCCTTTAAACCGCTTATTTGTAAGCAAAGATTTATCACTTAATATTCCTTATATACAAATTCAGCATGGAGTCAATGGCAAGCAATATTATAGGCTAAACCTGGATCAGAAAAATGAATCTTTTGAGGTAGAGGAAGTTCATGGAAAAAAAATAGGCAAATTATTTTACACTAAACTTCAAAGAAGTAAGATTGAATTTATAGATGAAGGAGAAGTTAAGATAACTGAAGAGGATGGAACAATCTACGTGTTTAAACGAGTAGAGACGTATGGCAGTTATTTATATCCTTTGGCGCTAATTTTAAATAATAAGGGGGACTATATTCAATTTGTATATGATCAAGATGGAATTAAAATTAAAAATAAGCGTGGCGACGTTATAGTAAATGTTTTAAAAATGCCATCCCAAACGGATATTATATATCTTGATCCGTTGGGTCGTGAGCAGACCTTTAGAATATATGAAGATCAAAATGGCAAGAATATTTATCTTCTCAATCCATTAGCACAAAAAGTAAGTTTAAGTTATCAAGATTTGAGCAATATCACTGAGATTATATTTCCAAATGGTGTAAAGTATCAATTTAACTACGATGGAATAAAGACTGTTAGCTATGTGATTGACGGTAAAACAACTCCAGTGCCATATAATAATGTTCATGTCAGTCAATTTACTAAACATCTGTCTAATCGTTATAGCAAAGATCAAACGTTTGATTATTATCATGATGCAGATGGACGAAATTTCGCAGGTAATAATATTTGGTGTTCTAAAGCTACGTTTGATCAAATTGAAAAAAATCCTTTGTTAGATTGGATGTTGGAGTGTGGGTTAGAGCATTTAGATGGGGTGTATGGCTATACAAACTGGATAACCAGTAAGACTCCCGTGTTTAATGGATTGGATAATGAACTTCGCACGATGAAAGTAAAACAGAGCTTTAATTATTTACATCAATCCGTTGGCATAAGTGTAGCACTTGAAATGAAAGATCAAACAAGCAAAGCTAAGGAAAAGTTAATCTGGAAGGAAATTGATTCGCAAAGTAATGAGTATGATCAAAGTGTCTATAGTAGTAAAACGCAGGCATTTTCTAATCTATCAGATAGCTATCAGTTTCCTGAAAAAGTTACTTATTCTGTATTCGACCTTTTAGGAAATGAAGAGGCTAAGCGTTTTATAGGAGTATATGCTTATTATAATAGTGAAACTAAGGAAGCAGGTAAATATAGAGGTGCTTTAAAGCATGCAGTAGATGCTTTTGGTAATGTTGTTGAGTTCCAGTATTATCCTGAATCTCAAGCTGAACAAGCCATGTTAAAGCAACAGAAAATGTACATGTATGACTCAACTAAAACGGCATTAGTTACAAATGACAATTTATCTTTACTCGAAACTCAAGTGAACGTTGATGGAACCTCATATGTGCTAAAAGCACCTTATGTAAACCGGATGACAAGTTTTTTTAATGGCAAAAAAATGAATTCTACAGAATACAAGGTAAACTCAATTCCTAGCAGCGCTTTATATGGTGCAGTCAATCAATCTACAGAGTTAATTAAAGGACAAAATGCCTATATAGATAACAGCATTAAGTTGTCTGAATATGGAAATGATGGCTATGAGTTATGGACAGAGCAAAGAGATTTACAAGCTGACAAAACTATAGGTTTAGTGCCGATTAAGCATGAAAGTGAGCATCAATTTTTCAATGCGTATGGTGGATTGGTTAGAGTAGTTAATCCAGTGTCTAAAGATGAAATTATCTATGAAGATTATGATGCTTTGGGAAGGGTAAAGAGAATAAGTTACCTACCTAATGGCAGAGCGAACTTAAAACAAACAATAATCTATACCTACAAAGTGTTAAGCGATAAAAATGAGGCAGGATATCTTCTTGAAATGAAGCTTATTACGCCAACAACAGGGTCTAAAGGTTATATCAATAAAACTTATTATGATAATGAAGGAAGGGTAACGCGTACGGAAGTGCAAAACCAGACTAGAGATGGATTTTATCCGGTAGAAGAAAAATATTATGAAGCTGGATTACTCATGTCAATTGTTAGTTATTATTATGATGAAATTGGCAATCAATCGCCTAATGTCAGACGCTTTTTTTACGATGAAAAAGGGAATGTTACGGCGGTTCAAAGAGAAGATGGAAAAACAATAGTCATGATCAATGATGACTACAGAAAAAGAAAATTAAGTTATACGCTTGAGCCAACAACTGAAGTGATTGAGGAAAAGTCTTTATGTTTTAATCCTCTTATTTCTCATATCAGTCATAATCCTTATGATACAAGCGGCATAAAATATACAAGCTGTACAGTTAAACCTGTAGAGATTTCTGAAACTGAAATTCAGAATATTTCGAGTGATAAAAATCATCCTTTATGGCAAGAGGGTGATCAATATCATTATGGCATCATTATGCAGCCTGATTTTCGGTATACGGACGAAACAGGTGGTCGTATGGCTTTGTATAGTAAAGATCAAGCAGTAAAAGAGCAGATTCAAGCTTTAGTAGCAGAGGCTAAGAAAGGCAGATGGCTTGATAGGTATGCCTTAACTACTTTAGCTGATTCGATAAAGAAAACCTGTAGTTCTCCCAATCAAAATTGTATGGCGATGTCGTTTATTAAAACGCAAATGAAGGAAGGAATTCCCATGCAAAGCGAAAATATGGTAGAGGGCTTAATGGAGACCTATGAGTATGATAAAGAACAAATTGGAGTATTGATTGGTCAGACAACAAGCTATAAAGTGGGAAAGGTTTGGCATAGATTAAGTGAGCTAAAGTATCAGTATGACGATTATGGCAATGTCATTAAAACAGAACTTATCGACAAAATAAACAACAAAGTGATCAAAGTAGGTACGCAAAGCTTTAGCAGTTTAGGGTATTTATTATCGTCAACGACATTATTAAATGATGATAAAGAAAATATTAAAATTAAATATGACGTTAATTCTGGTTTACCAATAGAATTTCAAGATGCAAAGGGGAATAAAGTTGTAACCATATATGATGAAATATGGATGAGTCCTAAGACTGCTCTTTTTTATAATACGTTGGGAGACAAGGAATTTGAAATAAATTGGACATATGATCAAAATGGGAATGTACATGTTTTAGAGAAAAAAGAAGCGTCAGGTAAGCTTGTGAGCAAAACAGAATATCATTATGACCCTGTTACCTTGAGCTTAACTCAGTTGGATATGCTGTATCCTGATGGTAGCCAAAGACGTTTAGATTTGCGCTATAATTCATATGGTACATTGGTAGAAAAAAGCTACCAGGCAGATGGAAAGGTTGTGTTAACACAAAAATCACAAAGCAACTATTTAGGGATGTTAGAAAAAGCAGAGTATCAAGGAGCTTCTCCCGTAAGTTTAGGTGTGAACTATAATCCTAATTTAACAGTAAACGAACTATGGCAAAATAATATCAAAGGACAAACTTATCGCTATGATGTGTTAGGGCGATTATCCAAAGTAGAGAATTATTTAAATGGAACGATGATGAGGGCGTATAATTATAGTTATAATAAATTAGGTCAGAAGTCAGAAAAGATTATACAAACCGAAGACAATGCAGAATCAAATTTGCGAGAAAGTATAGAAAGATATAGTTATACAGCATTAGGGCAGCTACAGTCATTTATTTGTAAAGGATTTGAATGTCCAATTACTCCTGATGGAAAGGTATTAAAGGAAGAATATTATCTTTACAATGACGCATTAAATCAGTTAAAACAAGTCCAGAGCGTGACAAAAGATGGTGCTATTTCTGTAATGCATTATTCTTATGATCATAAAGACCCAACTCAAGTTAGTAAAATTGAAACAAAAGATAACAGTATTGTTTTGAGTTATGATGAGAATGGAAATATTGTACAGATGGCGGAAAAGAATACTCCTAGCGAATTAGTAACTCATCAATTTACGTATGATGCTGCACAAAATTTAATTCGCTTAAATATGCAGGATAAAGAAATTGGGTACACCTATGATACCAATGATCGTCAAGTGATGGTGGAGTTAAAAGACAGTAAAACAGGGAAAAATAGCAGTCAAGTTAATTATTATTTAGATAGTTTGATAGAGCAAAAAGTTGAGTCTGATGCGCGTTATTATGTCGGTGGAGGAAGTATTTATCATGGCGAATATCAAGCACAAATTAATGATGGTTTTAATGTAACAGGTAATGTTGTTGCAAATAAGATAGAAGGTAACTATGTTTATACTCCCTATGGTTACATGAGTGACTTGAATCAGGCAGAAAAGTTTGCGCTCAGTGTACAAAAAAATAATCTCAGTTATCGTATGACAGCACAAGATCAAGCTACAGGATGGCAATTTTTAGGTGATGGTTATCGAGCGTATAATTCTGAGTTAAGGATATTTATGAAGCATGATGGTGCTTCACCCTTTGGTATCGGTGGAATTAATGGTTATAGCTATGCAAGTAATAATCCTGTAAATTTCTTTGATCCTACAGGACACGCAACAGAAGCGGATCAAAAACAAATCATGAGTGCTATGGACGTGTTTGCCAAAAACTATAAGGGTGGAATATTGATTGGGGTTGGTGCTTTTTTGTTAAGTCTTGTTGTAAGCTTTATTCCTGGGGTTGGACTGTACTTACCTGTGCTAATTGGTTTTGTAGCTGAAGTCATAACGAATGTTGTTTTAACAGGTGTTGTTTTTGGCTGGGGTGAAGTAGCAAATAATTGGCAGCAGTTTACGCTTGCTGGCTTAATAAATGTAGCAATGGGTTTGGGGTTCGTAGCATTGGGGGCTACCATTGTTAGATTCTATTATGTTGCAAGGTATGCACCAAAAGGTGCCCATACCCAGACATTTTTTAAAGCTGTTAGCAATAAACAGATTAAAAAAGATTGGATACAAAATCGAACCATAGAGGGGTATAGACTTGACAAAATCATTGGTAAAGGTGAAGAAGGTAGTGTATTTTTAGCGTTAAAAAATGAAGAAAAAGTTGCCATTAAATTTAAACATAAAAATAAGGGTGTAAAGTCTTTGCAGGAGGAAGCAGATAATTTTAATCGTTTCTACAGTAAAAGAGAGCCTGAATTAGCAACAGCAAAATATGTTAAACAAGATAAAGCGTTAATTATGCCTTATTTTGAAGGTCAAACGGTGAAGAAAAAATTGCAGTTACTTGAAGCTGGACAGGATAAATACAACCGGTTATTAAAAGATTATCAAGACTTCAAAAAAAATTACAACCAGGATCGGAGTTTTTATCTTCCTGATTTTCATCAGGGGAACGTTATTATTGATAATGAAGGGAAATTTAGAGTTATTGATTTCTCTCATTTGGTCAATCGTAAATGAAATTTCATCTCTAAATAGAAATGCCGTAAGGTTACTTACATGAATTTACCTGTTTTGATAAATGGACAATGGTTAAGTCAAGTTTAGCCCCCTACAATTGGCAATTTTCGAATGAATAAAAGCAATAATAATTAATCCAATCCCCACAGTACCTGTTAACCACTCAGGTACATGTGTATATATTTTTATAAACATAATAACTGCTAGAAAGCCGATTGCATAATGCGCGCCATGTTCGAGATAGCGGAATTTAGACAAAGTTTTATGCTCAACAAAGAAGAGGGTGAGTGAGCGAACATACATCGCCCCAATACCTAAACCGATCATAATAATAAAAATATTGGTTGAAATGGCAAACGCGCCAATAACGCCATCAAAGCTAAAAGAAGCATCTAAAACCTCTAGGTATAAAAATCCCATCAGCCCGTTTTGAGCAACTTTACCTGTCATGCTCCCACCAAATGCATAATTTAAAATACCCAGTGCTTCATGAACTATAAGCCCCATTAAAAAAGCAAGTGCTAATGTGCCACCTTGCCCAAGTGCAGCATTGTAAATCACAATATAGGCAATAATGAGTGCAAAAATAATATAACCACCAGGATAGTGACGAATCAGGCTAACAAAACGATTTTCTTCAAGCCAGCTGATCCAGTGCAATTCATGTTTTTCAGCAACAAAAAATTTCAGAAAAACCATGATCAAGAAGCCTCCACCAAAGGCACAAATGGTTGGAAAGCCAAGTTCAAGTGCATGTTGATAAGATTTTGGATCATTCGTTGCAAGTTTAAATACATCACTAAAAGACAGTGATGTTGTTATGCTAACCAGTAAAATCGGGAAGATTAAGCGCATACCAAAAACAGCAACTGGTAAACCAATCCATATGAAAGCTTTCTGCCATTTTTTTGGCATTTTAGCCAATACTTTTGCATTGACAACAGCATTATCAAAGCTTAACGAAATTTCTAATAAGGCTAAGATCAAAATAAGATAAAGTGCATATAATTTATGATTTGGCTCCAATAGAACCGCAGCAATAATACCAATGAGTGTGACAAAAAAAGCGCTATAAAAATATTTTAGGTGTTGGTACATGATCTTTATCCCTGCCATTGTTTCATTTCTGGAAGTTTAAGTCCAAAAACATCAAGTGTACGATATACAAAATCGCTAATAATGTCATCTAATGTTTGTGGGTGATTGTAAAAGGCAGGGACAGGTGGCATGATAATTGCACCTGCTAAAGTAGCTTTTTTCATATTTTCAATATGGATCAGATTAAACGGGGTTTCGCGTAAACAAAGGATGAGTTTTCTTCTTTCCTTTAAAACTACATCTGCTGCACGCGTTATTAATGAGTCACCCATTCCATTGGCAACTTCGGCTAAAATTTTAGTTGAAGCTGGAATAATAAGCATTCCATCTGTACGATAAGAGCCACTTGCAAGTGGTGCACCAATATCGGCATTCGAATAGACGTATGTTGCAAGTGACTTAATGTCTTGTGAACGGTAGCTTGTTTCATATTCCCGTGTCATCTCAGCGGGCTTTGAGACGATCAAATGCGTTTCAATATGATATGATTTTAAAACAGTAAGCATTTTGAAGGCGTATTCGATGCCTGTTGCACCTGAAATGGCAATTATAATTTTATTGTGTTGTAGCATATTGAGCACAAAATACTTTTCATAAATAGGCTTCGGAGTATAATGTAAAAATTAAGATGATCAAAGATCAAAATCAATATGAGTATAACAATTGCCAGTGCAATCATTGTGTTAGTCGTTGTCGCTTTGCTATGGCGAACATCAATGAAAGCGCGTGAATTGGCGATCGTCACTGCAATTAAAATATGTAAGCAATGGGATGTGCAATTACTTGATGATACAGTTTGTTTAACCAAGACGAAACTGTCACGCCAAAATAATATTGGCAGCATGTGTTTATTTCGAGAATATGCGTTTGAATATAGTTATGATGGTATTAATCGCTATAAAGGTCTCTTACAATTTAATGGTGGTCATTTTCTACAGGTTATTTCAGATGACCAAAAAATTTCACCCATAGAAATACAAAAGCACGATAGTACAGTTAAAGAAAAAACATATATCAATAATATTATTGATTTAAATGATTATAAAATTCACCAATATAAATCAACTAATAATCAAGATAAGGATCATTGTGATTGAGTTATATCAATTTCCTAAAATGTGTGGATTGCCTAATACTAGCCCCTTTTGTATGAAGCTAGAGAGCTATCTGATTGCACAGAAATACGATTACAAAAATCATTACAGCGTGGACATGCGTGGCTCACCAACAGGAAAAATGCCGTACATTAAAAAAGATGGTAAGATTTACGTTGATAGTAGTTTAATTATTGATATGCTTGAAGAAATAAGTCCCTATCCTATGCAAAAAAACTTAAGTATATTGGAAAAATCACAAACTTTGGCTTATAAACGTTTGTGTGAAGAGCATTTATATTGGATGCTTGTTTATAACCGTTGGATTGATAAAACGTCAGAGAATACATGGCAAAAAATACTCTCAAGCACGACACAAATGCCAAAGTTTTTGTTCAATATCATTTTCAAAGTTATGACCAAAAATGCAACTAAGCAACTTTATGAACAAGGCTTAGGTAGATTAAATGCACAACAGATTTATGAAAAAGCAGACCATGATCTGGAAGCCTTGGCAAATTTTCTTGCGGATAAAAACTATTTTTTTGTTGAGCATGCAACACTGCTGGACCATATAGTGTATGCGTTTGTTGCCAATATTTTTTATACACCGTGGCAGAGTGAATTAAAAGTAAAGTTAAATAAATATCCAAATTTAATTGCACATAGTAAGCGAATGTTAGCGCAGTTTTTTAATATAAGGTAGACCGTAAAGTATTTAGGTAAAAGGGGGAATATTTGAGTTTGATCATATCTTTTCAAGGTGAAAAAGGTGCTTATTCCGAGCAAGCAATACATAAGCTTTATCAAAAAAAGCAAATACAAGATATTACAACCTTTCCTTGTATGTCATTTGCTGAAGCCTTAGAAGCAGTAGCTGAAAAAAAAGCTAATTTTGCTATGATTCCAGTTGAGAATT
The DNA here is from genome assembly GCF_024208055.1 of Candidatus Nebulibacter yamunensis. Classification (NCBI taxonomy): domain Bacteria; kingdom Pseudomonadati; phylum Pseudomonadota; class Gammaproteobacteria; order Thiotrichales; family Francisellaceae; genus Candidatus Nebulibacter; species Candidatus Nebulibacter yamunensis. The sequence continues at coordinate 83,944 of NZ_JAMBMW010000007.1, read as the reverse complement.
CAATTGCAGGGACAGTTCTTCCTGCTTACGACGAATTATTAAAATATAACCTTCGCATTCAGCACGAAGTGATTTTAAAGGTTGAACATTGTTTAATGAGTCACCCTGATGCTAAATTTGATGATATTATACTTGTGCGTTCACATCCTCAGGCATTGGCTCAGTGCCAGAACAATATTGCCAGGATGCAACTAAGTCCTAAAATCTTTGTCGATACTGCTGGAGCAGCCAAATATATTGCTGAAAAAGGTATTCTCGATCAAGCAGCCATTGCCAGTAAACTTGCCGCAAAAACTTATTCACTTAAAATTTTAAAGGAGCAATTTGAGGATGAACCATTTAATTACACTCGATTTTTCTTGTTAGGGCGTGACGGAGCAAATGAGTCATATCAACAAGGGATAGCATATAAATCCTCAATTATTTTTACAACACTACATAAACCCAATGCACTGGTTCAAGTGTTAACTTGTTTAGCTGAGCATGGTATTAATATGAGTAAAATTGAATCACGACCATCGCGCTCACGTGCCTGGGATTATAGTTTTTTTGTTGACTTTGAAGGACATGAAGAAGAGCGAAATGTACAAGCAGCATTACTTGCTATTTTGAAAAAGACATCTTTTTTAAAGAATTTAGGCTGTTATCAGTCTGTTCAATTATAGAGAAGAATATGAGCAGCATCCATTGTAGAAATATTTCTAACATGTTATATGCTGCGCGTCCTATGAATTCAAAATTGATAACCTCTTATGGTAAAGTTGTGAGCTTTATATTCTCTTTTAAGACCTCAAATCCAATTGACTCTAATTTTTGGATATCAGCGTTTTGCTTTAAACTTTGATAGATCTGGTCGATTCTTTTTTCTTTTTGTTGCTGATTGATTTGTGCAGGCGTATTGTGAGATGAAGTTTCAAAAGAGGTTACTTTGGCTAAATCTGCTATGTTTTCTTGATTTTGTTGTACGGAAAAATTATTAGTTTCTAACTCCTTGATTTTTTGTTGACTGGTAGAAATAGGGCGAGTTGTTTTATTTTTTATATTTAGATGGGTAAACTCAAGTATGATTTTATGACCTTGACGTTTTGATAATGCATCTTCAATTTTCTGAATTGAATTAGGTGTGATGAGCGCTTTGATAGAATCAGCAGCCTGTAGAGTATAAATATTATTGTCAGTGCTAAAAAGACTACAATTCAGTACAACTTGTAATACCGTGCCTTTTAAACCTAAGCTTTGACTGATTTGATACCAGTCGATCTTTTCTAAGTGTTTTTCATACGCTGTCACTTGTGGAGAGGAGTGTTGGGAAAGTATATCTACCAAATTTATTTCTTTTATCTCTTGTAAAGGGGAAGGGGTGTCTGTAGGATAGTTAAGCGTTTTCTCTTGTGTTTGGGTTAAGTTGTCAATATGACTTGTTTCTTGCGGTATTGACGTTATGGGCGAATAAGACTCTTTTTTAGAGTGTGCTAGGGGTGCTTTTAGTTCATCTAATTCTTCATTTTTTTTCTGTACTTGTGATCTAGAATAAGCTGTATTTTCCTGGAAAGGGGTATTTAAATCTAAAGAAAAAGCACAAAGCCTAAGTAACGCCATACCTAAACCACATTGAGCAGTTGGAGCTAAATGAATATCTTCTTTAGCTTTAATGGAGAGCTGATAATAAAGTTGAAGTTGATCAAGTGAGTAGTTTTGGGTAATTGCTGTTAAAACTTCAGTTGTACAAGGTAAATTCTCTAAATTCAACATTTTAAAATTAGTCAAGCTTGCATAGTAAAAGCATTCCGAAATCGCATTTAACACGGACTCAGGGGATTTACCTGCTTGAATAATATCATTACTATACTCGATTAATGCTGTTGTATTTTCTTCTAAAATAAGCAAAAGTAAGGTGTCGAGCATTTGTGTATCAACAATACCCAGCATCGCTTTTACATCCGCTGTTACGATTTGACCTTTACTAAAAGCGATAGACTGATCGGTTAGGCTTAAGGCATCCCTCATGCTGCCATCGGCTGCATGCGCAATAACACTAAGCGCATCTGTTTCAAAAGGAATTTGTTCATAGCTTAAAATATCCTCAAGTTTACGTTTGATTTGAAGCTCGGTAATATGCTTTAAATTGAACTGTAAACAGCGCGATAGAATTGTAATGGGTAGTTTATGTGGATCTGTTGTGGCGAGTAAAAATTTAACATGTTCGGGTGGTTCTTCTAATGTTTTTAAAAGTGCATTAAAGCTGTGTTGAGATAACATATGTACCTCATCGATGAGGTATATTTTATATTTACCTTGGCTTGGCATATATTGAACGTTATCTAAGATATCTCTAGTATCTTCAACTTTAGTGCGTGAAGCAGCATCAATTTCAATTAAATCAACGAAACGACCTTGCTCGATTGCAATGCAATGATCACAATTTCCACATGGCTTAGATGACACACCTTTAAGGCAATTGACAGACTTTGCTAATAAGCGTGCTAATGAGGTTTTTCCAACACCGCGTGTACCGGTAAAAAGGTAAGCATGATGCAAGCGGTTTTGATCTAAGCCATGAATAAGACTGTTTAAAACGTGCTCCTGCCCAACGACTTCAGAAAAGTTTTTAGGGCGATGCTTTCTTGCTAAAACTTGATATGACATATAGAATCACTGACTGCTTAAACTAGTAGTTTAGTATAACGTTTCATCGGCTTAATTTATATATCTGTTGTAAACCATTTCACAGTTTTTATACTGTACATTTTGCAGAAATTCTTAGATCATAGGTATGGTTGACATTCAAGATAAAATTTAAGGTTAAAAGTGAAATTTGTTGATGAAGCGGTCATTACAGTGCATGCTGGAAAGGGCGGTAATGGTTGTGTAAGTTTTCGTCGTGAAAAGTATGTACCTAAGGGTGGTCCTGATGGTGGTGATGGTGGTAACGGTGGTAGTGTCTTTATTAAAGCAGAGGAAAATGTTAATACTTTAATTGATTATCGCTATCAGCGTAATTACCAAGCTGAAAATGGTAAGCCAGGTGAAGGTAAAAAATGTGCGGGTAAAAAAGGAGAAGATCTGTACTTGATCGTTCCGGTTGGAACAGTTGCTTATGAGGCAACCACACACCAGAAGGTTGGTGAGGTTTTAAAACAAGGGGATGTGTTAAAACTTGCGCAAGGTGGGCGCCGCGGTATTGGCAATACGCATTTCAAAAGTAGTACCAATCAGGCCCCCAGACAATTTACCTATGGTGAAGAAGGGGAATCATTTGAAATAAAATTAGAGCTGAAATTACTAGCGGATGTCGGACTTTTAGGTTTACCTAATGCAGGTAAATCCACTTTAATTCGATCTGTTTCAGCCGCAACGCCTAAAGTCGCAGATTATCCTTTTACCACTATGTATCCTAATTTAGGCGTGGTTCGTGTTGGTCAATATGATAGCTTTGTTATTGCCGATATTCCAGGTGTAATTGAAGGTGCGTCAGAAGGTGCAGGTTTAGGGTTAAAGTTTTTAAAACATTTAACCCGTACAAAATATATTTTACATCTAGTAGATGTGTTACCGATTGATGGTTCTGACCCGATTGAAAACTTTGATAAGGTTGAAAATGAGCTTAAAAAATACAGTGAATCATTGTATAAAAAACCGCGTTGGTTGGTATTAAATAAAATTGATCAATTACCAATAAATGAAGTTGAAATAATATGCAATAAGATCCTAAGTGGAATAGGTTGGAATAAAGCACAACCTTATTTTTTTATTTCAGGTATGAGTGGTCAAAATACACAAAACATGTTGCAAAAAATTATGACAATGTTAAGTTCCAAGGATTAATGCAAGATCTTAAAAAGGAGTAGTTGTAGTGATTAAAAAAATAGGTGCAATGGGTGCTTCACTTATATTGTTATCAGGATGTGCTTCAATAAACCACTTTTTTAATGCTGAACAAGATCAAGCGCCTGTTACAAGTATCCCAATGCAACAGACTTATTATACGGTACAAACAGGTGATTCTTTGTACGATATTGCTAAGCGTTTTAATGTTACTGAACGAACCTTGATTTTATGGAATGGGCTAAAAGCACCTTTTGTTTTAACACCCGGTAAAACCATACGTGTTAGTCCTTTGCCTGGAGAAAAAATTTGGCGTGCAGATCAGTCCTATACTTATACATCCCAAACAAACGTTGTAACTCACAATAAAAGCTTACAACCACAGGTAACTCGCATTCAACAAAATGCAACAAAACAAGCAAACCTTCCTCCTGTAGATGCAAGTGCTGCACCTGTTACGTCAAGTGTAAAAACACAGGAAATGCAATCAAAAACCACTCATTTAAATCAGGTTAATGTTCATGATAAAGAGGTTGATATTCATGGTCTTACTCAATTTGATGGTAATACCCAAACCGAGTATGCTATCAAAAAAAGTACAACAGGGTATTACATTGTTCAATCGGGTGATTCGTTGTTAGAAATTGCTTTGGCAAATGACGTTAGCTTATCTGATTTACAAACTTGGAATGATATAAAAGAGTCCAGTTTGATTTATGTTGGACAGAAAATACGGGTTCGTGCACCAAATGAAATTAAAGAGCAGATAAGTGCTACTCCTAAAATAGGTGAAATGCTAAATGTTATTCACCCAAAACCTGCTGCTCAATTGCCAGATATAACAACGTCGAAGCCTCTAGCTGTAGCGAATCCAAAATCTGAACCAATTAAAAAACCACAAATTACGTCAGATGCTCAAAACAATATACCAATGGGGAAAACAGTTGCCGCTAATGTTTGGCAATGGCCATTAAAAATAAAAGGTACATTTGATAAAAATGGTATTAATCAGCAACAAGAAATCAATGTCCCACTTAATACAAAGGTCTATGCTGCTGCAAATGGTAATGTGCTTTATGCTGGAGTTGGCATGGGTGGTTATGGCAAGATGGTGATCATCAGTCATGAAGATGGTTATATTTCAGCTTACAACAATTTAAGTGATATCAATGTGCATGAGTCACAGGATGTTACGATGGGTGAAATGATTGGTGAGGTAGGTAAGTTTAATGGTCAAACGATACTTGGATTTGAAGTTCGTCAAAATGGAAAGGTTCGAAAATTAGGTCAGTTTTACCAAATCTAACCAGAAAAATGTAAATAATTTATCCTCGACTATTCCTTGCCAAACTGCAAAGTAGGAATTAATTTGTAGTTAATTACCATAAAAGCTTTGCTGGATTTGATGAGAGTCTTACAAGTGCAGCCAAACTTTTAATTTAATGTCTTGTAGTCTGATTTCAGGCGAAGCTTATCTATTAGTTTACAAACAGGTTGAATAAATTTTTCATAGCGCCAACTTTGAGTAAGCTTTCCTCGTAAGTAAAGCGGGGCATGTAAATAATCGCACAAAAACTCTTTTAGTTCTTGCTTTGAGCAAATGAGTGCTAGCGATAACTGGTGGTCTTTAGCAAGTTGTTCAATATAAGCAAAGCACTGATTTAACAAGTCTTTAGCAACCATTGGATATGGATGTGATTTTAATTTAAAACTATGGCTAGCTACGTTGTTATTGATAAGCAAATCTATAATCTTTGCTCCCAAGTAGTGTAATTTTTTAGCTGAAAGTATTTTGCTATTGATCAGCATTTGCTCGTTTACAGGATTTAGTTTGGCAATTTTTAAAAGCTCATCATCACTTAGTATGTATCTTACAACCCAATTTCTATTTTGGGCATATTGCTCTCGCCAAATGGAAAGTGTAATGACGTTGTCGTAAGCTTTACCGTTTAAACGCATAAGCTGGTTTTTAAATTTAAAAGGTGCAGCATGTGCATTCGTAAAGTGGGAATTAACGATTACTTTCATTTCTTCATAGAAAGCGTCTAACCAACCTAAAGCTTGGAGTCTTTGTTGCAAAAGTTGATGAGTATGAATTAGATAAGCAATATCTTCTTTAGCATAATTTAGCTGTAGATCACTTAAAGGACGTGTACGCCAATCTGACGTTTTTTGTTGTTTGTCGAGTATGCCAATTCCAAGCTCATTTAATGTGTTGGCAAGAGAAAGTTGATGGCTATGACCTAAAAACGCCATTGCTGTTTGGGTATCAAATATATTATTGACCTGACAGTTTAAATAATGGTGTAGAATTTTAATATCGTTATTCGCTGCATGCATGATTTTACAAACTTCGTGAGTTTCTAAAACAGGAGTAAGCAAGTCAAGTGACATTTCAGTTGCTAAGGTATCGATAATATAGATATCGCTAGGTGTTGCAATTTGAATTAAGCACAGCTGAGGATAATAAGTATTACGCCAATAAAATTCAGTATCAAGTGCAATAAAAGGTTCATTGAACAACTGTTTTACTAGGCAGTTCAACTCATTATTGTTCGTGACCATGCAGTTAGTTATTATTTAAAAGTACACTCATATTACAATCACGGTAGTTAAATTCAAGCAAAATAAACTAAAATCTCTAAGCCAACTTCCCATTTTTACGCTATACTATGGTCAAATTCTCACAAATAAGTTCGAAATTTGCGCATGAGTTTATTTGAAATAAATGATCAATCGACGATATTTGATCAAGCCTCATGTGGTGATGTTGTGAGATAGATCAATATAATGGGAGTAAAGACGTGATAAGGGTGCTTTTAGTTGACGACCATGATTTAGTGAGATTAGGAATAAAAAAATTACTGAGTGATGTAAGTAATATTGAAATCGTTGGAGAAGCCGCAAGTGGTGAAGAAGCAATTTCTCTAACTGCAAAATTGCTACCTGATGTGATTTTAATGGATGTTAAAATGCCAGGCATCGGAGGTTTGGAAGCTACCAAGCGTATTGCAAAAGCTTATCCTCAGATTAAAATATTGGTGGTAACTGTTTATGGTGATGAGCCTTACCCTACAAAAGTGCTACAAGCAGGTGCTTCTGGTTATATGACTAAAGGAGTGAGTGTCGATGAAATGATTCAGGCAATTAGAACTGTTTATGCTGGTCGCAGGTACCTTTCTCCAGAGGTGGCACAACAGCTTGCGTTAAAACATTTAACACATGATGACGAAACTCCATTTGATTCGCTATCTGAGCGTGAAATGCAGGTATTGATAATGATTACCAGTGGTCAGAAAGTAAATGAAGTGGCTGATCAGCTATGTTTAAGCCCCAAAACAGTGAATAGCTATCGCTACCGCTTATTTGAAAAACTTGGTATTGATAGTGACGTTGAGTTAACACATCTTGCAATTCGACACAAGTTAATTGATGTCGAGAATAAAAACAACTGATATGCTGGATTTTCTTTCATAATTTTTTTTGTGATTTGTAATGTTTAAAACCCAACAAGATTTTGATCTATCTTCTTTTTTAAAAAATCTAACTCCTTATCCTGGCGTTTATCGTATGTATGATGGTGAAGGCAACTTACTATATGTTGGCAAAGCTAAAAACCTTCATAAGCGAGTCAATAGCTATTTTAATCGTGGAGCTAAGGATTTAAAAACACAAACCTTAGCTGCACAAGTTAACTTTATTGATATTACCGTTACACCGAGCGATTACGAAGCTTTCTTGTTAGAAAGCGCTTTAATTAAGAAGCATAAGCCAAAGTATAATATTTTATTTAAAGACGATAAGAGTTACCCATACTTGTATTTAAGTGATCATGTTTTTCCACGGTTATCAGGATTTCGCGGTAAACCACGTAAAAATGGTCAATACTTTGGCCCTTATGTATCGTTGGTATCCATGAAAGAAACACTTACTTTGTTGCAAAAGTTATTTGTGGTGCGTCAGTGTGAAGATAGTTACTTTAACAATCGTTCACGACCATGCCTACAATATCAAATTAAACGTTGTAGTGCGCCCTGTGTCGGTAAAATTAGTGAAGAAGCTTATCAATTACAGGTTGATTTATTAGCAAGGTTTGTCAGTGGTAAGCTCAATGGGATTTTGCAGGAAGTTTCAACTAAAATGCACCAAGCGTCTGAAAATGAATATTTTGAAGAAGCAGCTAGGTTAAGAGATCAACTCATATTACTAACCAAATTACAGCAACAACAGTTTGTAGATAAAATAAATGATCGCAGTTTTCATGTTATTGGTTTGTTAGGCTTGGAAACAAAAGCATGTATTACTGTGTTACAAGTCACACAAGGTAAGGTTACGGACGATAAATCTTGGATTGTTAACGTAAATAACAATACGGAATCAGAGTTATTAGAGGCATTCTTAGCACATTATTATTTGGATGAACATCGGACAATATGGCCTAAAGAGATAATTTTACCCAAAGGTCATAAAGTGGCAAATAGTTTATTACAGAGTGTTGAGCAACGTGCGGATAGCAAGATAAGGTGGCTTATTGATGCTGGAGCAGATAATGCGAAATGGCAAAAATTAGCGATGATTAATGCAAAACAAAAACTACAAATCAATTTGCAATCTATGTCACAATTTACAACACGTTTTTTGGCACTTGCAAAATGGCTTAATAAAGACAATATTCATCGTATCGAGTGCTTTGATATCAGTCATTATCAAGGTGAAGCGACAGTTGCTTCATGTGTAGTATTTGATAGAGGTGGTTCTATGAAGTCAGCGTATCGGCGTTATAATATTCAAAACATAACCCCAGGGGATGATTATGCAGCTATTGCTCAAGTATTGGAGAGAAGGATCGAGTCAGGGATAGAAGCACAAAACTTACCTGACGTTATAGTTATTGATGGTGGCAAAGGACAGTTAAAAAAAGCACAACAAGTGTTACATGCTTACAAACAAGAACACAACATTCAACTTATTAGCTTAGGAAAGGGTGTTGAAAGAATAAGTGGTAAAGAAGATATTTTTCTTGGTTTTGATGATCAGCCCCACCATTTACCGGAGCATGATTTATCATTTTTATTACTCAGACAAATTCGTGACGCTGCTCATGATTTTGCGATAAAAGGGCAAAGAAAAAAAATAGCAAAGAGACAAAATGAATCGGTGTTAGAATCTATTCCTGGTGTTGGTAGGAAGCGCTGTCAAGCTTTGCTTCGTCATTTTGGTGGTTGGCAGGAGCTTGTGCGAGCATCCGTTGAAGAAATTGCCAAAGTCAAAGGCATTAGTCATAAACTTGCCGATGAAATCTGGCATGCATTTAGATAAGTCAGATAATGCTGTGCTGTTGTTTTAAATTTGTTAATGCAGTTTTGGTTTTTTTTAAACGCTGTTCAGCTTGCTTTGCATTTAAACGAGCATAGTTATAAACCAAAAAATCAATAATGATGAGCTGTTTTAAGCGATTTGACATTGGTACAAAAAGCCCAGTATCTACTTGTTTTTTAATGTTTAAGCGAACACTTGCAGTTTGATCAACAGGGGAGCCAGGATCAGTAATCGTGATCACTTTGGCCCCATTGCTGCGAGCTAATTTACATAAGCTAATTAAGGCTTCGGATTTACCACTATTGGAAATTGCAATAATTGCATCTCCCGGCTCTAAAGAACCAACAGCCATGGCAGACATGTGCATGTCAGGATAATAGCCGACTTTTGGCATCATACGAAAAAGTTTATGAAAACTATCAAAAGCTGTGCAATTGGATGCACCAAAGCCACAAACGATAACTTTGTTTGACTCAAGTAAAATTTGAGTGGCAACCTCAAGTTCTGTGGTGTCAATTTCTCTATCTATAGTGGCTAAAGCAGCACGTGCAAACTGTGCAACTTTGTCTTTTACCACAGCAGTCGAGTCGTTTAATTTAATATCAATTGATTCATTGATTCTTCCCAGAGCAAGTTCTTCTGCAAAGCGAATTTTAAACTCTTGATACCCTTTACAGCCAACAGCACGACAAAACCGAACAATCGTCGGTTCGCTTACCCCAATTTTATGTGCAATGGTTGTAATGTTAAGGGCAGTTGCATCCCCTGAATTATCCATGATCCAGTTTGCAACTTTTTGCTCTGATTTCCGTAATTTAAATTCGCCGTTTTGAAGTTTTTCTAAAATGGTGTCGCCATGTCTCACTATCATTCCCCTAACTCTTCATTATTAGTCCACTTATTTTAAGTGCCATATTTATTATGCTTTTAGCATTTGATTACTATAAAATAAGCCCATTAAGCTTTATTTATAGCAATAAGTTAACTGACTGTATTATAACAGGGCATGTAAATAATAAACATAGATTACAGTAAAAATGATTGAGCGTTTTATATATAATTTATCTAAAAATGATCCAGGTGCGCATATTTTGGCAATGGTGATCAAAGTAGCCTGTATAATGATTTCTTATTTTCTATTTGCATGGAGCTGTGGTTATGCCTACGAGGTGATGGTGTGGAGTTTTTACTTTTTGGCATTTGCGGCAATGGCTTGTGCTGTGGGCGATATTAAGTCAAGACGCCAGATATTTCTTTACTTTGCTATTGGGTTTGCTGTTTGCTTAAGTCTATCAGAGTCCTTGTATCCATATAAAATATTGAGTTTTTTAATCGTGATTATTTCAGCCTATTTTGCTTTTTGGCTTAGAAAGTTTGGTGGGCGCTTTAAGTTATTTCCTGGATATTTAGTCATTGTATTAGCGATTTCTTCTATGCAATTGCCTGTATTGCCTAATCAATTGATTGAACTTTATATAAGCTTAGTTGTAGTTAGTATCGCTTTTGTTATATTAATATTGTGGCTAAGACCGTGGGATACTCCAAAGCAGTTATCTCGAGTATTACAAATACATGCAATAATGTTACAAAAGGAAGCACGTTTTTGGTTAGAAGAAATTACGCGTACCAATAAATACCAGCTAGATTTTAAAAATGGTCAAAAAGAACTAAATATGGCACTAGATACGTTACATGAACGTGGAGCTACCTGGATTATTTCACCAATACGCAAGATTGCATGGCATAGATGTTATGGTCGCTATCAAAATATAATACGTACAATTTTTCGCATTTTATTTTTTTATCAATCTTTGCTTATTAAAAATTCTCCAGCTGTCAAAGTACTTGTTAAACAAAGTGCGCTACAAGAAATTATTTTTATGGCAACCAAAGCACCACTATGGCCGTTTATGTTTAAGAAAGAACAAGACTTTGAGCTGCAAATATCACAGTTAAAGTCACTGACTGAAGGCTTTAAAAGTGAAGTACTTTCTCATCCACCAATCAAAGGTTGTCATGTTGTGTTATTTGAATTGCTCCTCTTATTGGAATCACTGCAGTATATCATCATTGAGCTAAAAGGAGCGGTTGATGAGTTGGCGTAGACATATCAATCAACTTCCTCAATATAAATTATTAGCAATTCGAGTTTTAATTGCTTGTATTATTGCAATTATTGTAACTGAAATGATTGGTTTGCAGCGTAATTATTGGAGTGTATTAGCCATTATTTCAATTAGTATTAGTGTCCATGCTAGAGAAATATTATTTAGATCTAAATCGATTGTAATTCATACCGTTTTAGGCTGTTTTATAGGAACGCTGGCTTATTATTACCTGAGTTTAGAGTTACCATTTTATGTGCTGATTTGTGTTATTTTGGCTCTATCGCTCTTTACGCTTTATTTTAGTGTAGTCCATTATTCAGTTGGCGTGTTTTTTAGTAGTGTGTTTATCGTGATGTTTGTAGGAGCATTATCTTATTGGGATCTATCACTTTTTAGGGCGCGTATATTTGATATTGCAATTGGCGCAGTTGCCATCTTAGCTGTGAGTTTAATAATAAAACCCAATAATTTAAAACATAAATTATCAACAAAAGCATATCAGATTTACTTGACACATAAGCAAATTATAGAAATTTTAGTCGCTGTAAATCTTGAAGATGAAATAACAAAAGAAACGTTGGATAAAAAAACAATAAAATTATTAGTTGATGACTTGATTATGCAAGAAAAAAAATTAGTTGAGCATTTTATCAATACAAAGATTGAACTAAGTGATGAACAAATAAAGTTGATGAAGTTACTTTTTTCCACTATGCAAGAACTTGTAGTCATTTATCAGTCTTGTTTAAGCTTAGGTACTTCAGAGAATGATGTTAAACTTAGACGGTTTTGTCAGCAAAAACTACAAGCGTTTTTCTTATTACTACAAGAAGAATATTTGGCGTTTGAGAAAAGCATGGAGTGACATGCTCCCACCACTAAACCGCAAGCGGTTATAGTTGGGGGCTTCTTGCGACCCATTAAACGACGTAAAAGAGAATTTAAAAAGTAACACAACCCATGCGACGCACAATTAGAGGAAATATTTACAATAAATATCAGTATAATAGGCAAGTGGTGCCCTTAAAAATAAAAATAGGACAATTACTCAGGTTCTGAAAATGCAGCAGGTTTCTCAGCGCTACCACCAAATAGGAATTTTTCCATTTCAGTGATTAGGAATTTTTTGGCTTCTGGTTCTAGTAAATTTAAACGATATTCATTGATCAAAATGGTTTGGTGATCCAACCATTTTGCCCATGCTTCTTGTGAAATATATTGCAGAATCTTTTGTCCTAGCTCACCAGGCAAAGGGGCATAAAGCATCGCGGTGCCTTGTTGTTGTAGTTTAGTACAAAAAATAGTAGTCATATGCGGGATCCTTAGGTAGTGATTTTATGATATTTTACTGAATTTTTTTAAGTAGCAAAAGCAAAGTTTAGAGTTACACCTACGATGGGTGAGTGTATCTAAAGCAATATTATTTTAAATTGGAAAAGTAACAGAATAATAAAGTGAGTAAGCCCAATAACTGATATTTATTTGCGTAAAGATTTAAACCATTTATAGCGAAAGGTGTTCACGCTGGCATCGATTAAAAAGAAAATGACTGCAAGTTCAGGTGAGAGAATATCACCAGTAATGGCATAAAGGAAAATGGCAAAAATAAGAATAAAAATTAATGAACGTACAGCCGCTTTGGCACCATTGAGTTTGAACAGTTCCATATGCGTCATCTTTGATTGGCGTTTAATTTCTTGTTCTTTGTCAGTCATGTTATTTCCCAATACAAAAATTACTAAATATTTCTCCTAGGAGGTCATCAGCGTTGAATTCACCAGTAATACTTGAAAGCTGCCCTTGAGCAAGGTTAAGCTCTTCGGCTAATAATTCTCCATCTTTATGTTGTAAATGCAGTTGAGCAATTTCAAGGTGTTCTTTGGCTGCATTTAGAGCATTGATATGACGTTTCCTTGCGGTAAAAACACCTTCATTTGTTTGTGTATAACCAATAGCCCTTAAAAGGTAATCACGTAGTTTATTGATACCAATACCATGTTTAGCAGAAATATATAGGTAATTATCATGATTTTGTGGATCATTATCTCTTAAATCAATCTTGTTATAAACATAAGTAATTGGAATGTAGTTAGGGATATGTTTAAAAAATTCAGGCGCAAGCTCAGTAATTTCTTTATCAATGGTATCTCTAATATCAGCAACAAGAAGAATATGATCGGCTTTCTTAATGGCTTCAAGTGCACGTCTAATTCCTTCGTTTTCAACTACATTGTCACTTATACGTAATCCTGCTGTATCAATAATATGCACAGGTATACCGTTAATTTGGATATATTCACGTAAAGTGTCACGTGTGGTGCCTTCGATGTCAGTGACAATCGCTGTTTCTTTACCTGCTAAAGCATTGAGCAAACTTGACTTACCTGCATTGGGTTTGCCTGCAATCACAATTTCAACACCTTCACGCAGAAGTGCTCCTTGTTTTGAGTTTTCTAAAGTGAAGTTAAGTTGTTGATATAAGGTATTAAGTTGCGCCTCAATGTATGGATCTGCTAAAAAATCAATTTCCTCTTCTGGAAAGTCGATAGCTGCTTCAACATGTACGCGCAGTTGAATAAGTGCGTGTACTAATGTGTCAATGTGTTTAGAAAATTCACCTTGTAAGGAGCGCATGGCTGACTTGGCAGCTTGCTCAGATGAAGCATCAATAATATCAGCAATTGCTTCTGCTTGAGCAAGATCAATTTTGTCATTTAGATAGGCGCGCTCTGTAAACTCTCCAGGTTTGGCAAGACGCGCGCCATATTCCAGAGTTGTTTGTAAAATAAGATTCAAGAGTATAGGACCGCCATGAGCCTGTAATTCAACCACGTCTTCACCGGTATAGGAGTAGGGAGCTTTAAAATAGATCGCAATGCCTTGATCAAGTAGTTCATCTTGATGATTTTTAAATGTAAGAAAATGTGCATAACGTGGCTTAAGCCATGTTTTTGTCACATTATAGGCAATAGCGTAGGCTTTTTCGCCAGAGATGCGAATAATACCAACACCTCCACGACCTGGGGCGGTTGCGATGGCAGCAATGGTGTCATTAGTTACACTCATGGATTATGTTTTATAAGTTTCTATTTTTAAATATAACTTAGAATAGCGGATTTTAATTACCAGAACCAGCTTTTTGAAGGGATATTACAACGGCGTAGTTGATAAGCATAATTGTAGGCGGTATCTTGTGTTTTGCGTGCATAGTTGAGTAGGAATTGATTATTACGATAATTACCACGCAAATAACCTCCAATGCCTTGATTATATGCAAGATAAAGTTCATAGGCATTAGATTTAGAAATACCCGCTTTTTTATGTGCATAGTTACCATACCAACCTATAAAGTCAACAGCATCAGCAAAGTTCGTTCTATCTGCCCAACTATTTCCAGTAGATTTTTGGTAATGATCCCATGTCCCATTTAGGGCTTGAGCATAACCGTAAGCCGTTGATTGGCGACCGGTTGGAATAAAACCAAATGCATATTGCATAGGTGTTTTAGCATCGGCAATAAAGCTTGATTCATTACGAATGATCGCCCATTGCACACTAATGGGGATACCCCATTTTTTATATGAATTCAGCGAGTCGTAATACCAATTAGGATATTGTTGTGCCATAGTACAAGCATTATTGATGTTTTTAGGAGGAACGGTTACACAGCCAGCTAAAGCTAAAATAGGGATAAGTAATAAGGGTTTTTTCTTAACTTTCATTAAAAAATAATTATTTAGTTTAATCTTTAATATATTACAGACTAACGGATTTTATGATGAAGGCGAACAGTTTTTGAGATTTTTTTATTTCAACTTAGGCAAGGATGAGCTAAGTTATGGCGATATTAAAATAAGTGATCAATTTTTAAGTATGGCAAAACTTCACTTTTATTATTCGACAATGAATGCGGGTAAAAGCACAACTTTGTTGCAATCGGATTATAATTACCGTGAGCGAGGCATGTATACTTTATTGTTTGCCCCAAAATTTGATGATCGTTATGGTTTGGGTAAAATTACTTCACGTTTAGGTTTGCAAGCAGATGCGGTTTTATATGACAAAGATACAGATCTTTACGCTTATGTATATGCACACGTCAGAAATTATGCACTCCATTGTGTGCTAATTGATGAAGCACAGTTCTTGACAAAAGCACAAGTGTTGCAATTAAGCGATGTTGTTGATGTGCTTAATATCCCTGTGCTTGCATATGGTTTAAGAAACGATTTTCAGGCAGAACCTTTTGAAGGTAGTAAATATTTGCTTACTTGGGCTGATCAGCTAATTGAAATAAAAACCATTTGCCATTGTGGTAAGAAAGCAACCCATGTATTACGTTTAGGTGAGAATGGACAAGTAGTGAAAGAAGGTGATCAATTACAAATTGGTGGCAATGATCACTATGTGTCGGTATGTCGTAAGCATTTTAAAGATAATTTGATTGATTAATGCCTTTACCTGCTGTCAATTTTCAATAAAACTCTGTTACACTTTAAATATCTTAAGAGCTTATAATTGGAGAATATAACAAGTGAAATCGTATTTAGCTGCACGTGCAGCTTTATTTAAAAATATATCGTTTACCTGTGCGTGTGTGATGGGATTTTTCTCAGCTATTGCTATTGGCGTGGCTTATGTGTCTTTTAGTTGGCATTTATTAAGTCTTTATAATAGTGTTAATGCTATTATTATTTTTATGTTTAGTTGGTGGGTATTTGGTGCAGTGCTTTCACCAATTACAGGATATTTTGCCGATAAGTTTCCACGTCAGAAAATCATAGTTGTCACAAATAGTGCACGTGTGTTATTAATTTCTATTTTCTTGTTATTTGGAAGTTTGGACAGTTTAATGGAAGTTTATATTTTCACCAGTTTATGGGGGGTTATCCTGGCATTTTATATGCCAGCGATGCTTATTATGATACGTGAAATTTTGATTGATGATAGTAGGTTATTATATGCCAATAGCACTATGGATGGCATATTTGAGATTGGGATGGTAGCTGGTATGTCTTTAGGTGGTTTAATGGTTGCCATTTTTGACATGCACGAGATTTTATATTTTCTTTTAGCTGGAACGAGCATTGCCCTTATTGCAAGCGTAGGTGTGAAACCTGCTCGAGAAGTAGAAAAAAATGAAGGTGGATTTATTGAAAATTGGCGATTAGTTTATAGGTTTTTATGTGCTAGACGTTTTGTTTTCTGGTTTTATACTGCCCAAATTGGATTTACTTGTTTGTTTATGGTAGTGCCAATTTTTATTGCACCTTATGCCAAGAATATATTACAAGCAAGCTCATGGGAGTTTGGCTTGATCGAAACAGGATTCTCAGTCGGTTTTATCATTGGTTCTTTGTTTTTACCATGGATTGCTGATAAAAAGGGTGAAGTAAGTACGATTATAGTTGCTTTGGCTGTGTCATCATGCTTATATTTAGCGTTAGCTTTGATTCATAGTGTTACCTTAGCATTTATACTTTACTTTTTTATTGGGATGTGTATTTCATGTTGGGCAATTGTTGTAACTTTGGCACAGAAAAATACGGATATTACTTTACAAGGTAAGGCTCAAGGGATGAGTTATGGTTTGTCGGGTATGATGGTAATGTGTGTCTATATGAGTTTTTTCATCATCAATAATGTTACGCATTTACCAAGTAATCGATGGTTTTATTTCATTATTGTGTTGGCTTTATTGATCATGTATCCATTGTTCAAAGGTCAATATCTACAAAAGCAGGTATTGAAAGAGCTAATAAAAAATTAACTAATGCCATTTGAAAAAAAACACATTAAAATGATGGTGTCAAAATATAACAAGTATGATTTTAAAAAAGCATTATGAAAACCTGTTTGATTGTAAAAACTTCTTCCTTAGGCGATATTTTGCATACATTGCCTGCGTTAACTGAAGCAAAGCAACATGAACCTAATCTTAAATTTGATTGGGTAATAGAAAAGTCATTTGCAGAAATTCCGCGTTGGCATGAAGCAGTTGATGAAGTGATAGAAATTGAGATTCGCAAATGGCGTAAGAATATCTTTAAATACTTTTCAGAGATTCGAGCATTTAAAAAAAGGCTTAAAGCTAAGCATTATGATTATGTAATTGATGCACAAGGTTTGTTAAAAAGCGCTTGGATTACAAAAACTGCTAAAGGCATAAAATATGGTTTAGACAAGGAATCAGCAAGAGAGCCAGCAGCAAGTTTCTTTTATAATAAAAAGTTAAAAGTAGAAAAAGCAATGCACGCTATTATACGCGTGAAGTATTTATTTGCTAAAGTTTTTGGTTATGAATCGTCATCTAACGTTGGCTATGGTATCAAATATGAATGGTCAGTGACTCAAGCTAAAAAGCAAGTGGTTTTTTTACATGCAACGACTTGGTCCAGTAAGCATTGGGCGCTATCGCATTGGCAAAGTCTTGCAAAATTATTAGCAAAAGCTGATATAAAAGTATTACTACCGTGGGGAAATGAGCAAGAGCGAAAGCAAGCCAACTTGATTGCTCACAACAATTCTAATACGATTGTGCTTGAGAAAATGCAGTTATCACAATTGGCCGAATTATTTTCTCAAAGTCAGGCGGTTGTTGCAGTGGATACTGGTCTTGCTCATTTAGCAGCAGCTTGTGGTGCACCAGTCATTGGTATTTATGGCTCAACTTCAGCAAAATTAACAGGTGCACTTGGTAAGCAAGTGATTCATCTATCATCTACGTTGACATGTTCACCTTGTTTGAAAAAAGTGTGTCCGATTACCAAGGACCTTTTTGCACCTTGTGAAGTATCAATAGCAACACAATCGGTATATGATAAATTAATGAGTATAATTCAAGCTTCTATTGTTCACTAAAATGGATAAATTAAAGCGAAGGAAAAGAATGTGAAAAAGTATTTTTTATATATAGGTATTGCTTTTACCTTATCGATTTGCGCATATGCTAAGCAATATACTTCTCTAACAGAGAACGTTAACCAACTGATTAAGAGTAATGGGCTTAATTCAGCATCGATTGCAATTAAGGTGTTGGATGCAAGCACAGGAGAAAATGTGTTTTCACTCAATGAATATAAAAATCATATGCCTGCAAGTAACACAAAGCTTGTAACTGCAGTATCTGCCTTGTTAGTTCTTGGGCAGGATTATCAGTATCAGACCAAACTTTATTATGATAGTAAAGTTAGTTCAACTGAAATTCATAATCTCTATATCGATTTCTCAGGTGATCCAAGTCTGACAACTAAATCTATGACAAACTTACTGCAAGCGTTAGTAAGAGCTAACATAAAAAATATAAAAGGTGACGTCTTTCTAGTTAATCGCTTCTTTCAAGGGCGTGATTATCCAATTAACCAAAGTCAAAGTGATTCTATATTTGGGTATGGTGCACCATCGTCAATTTATAATTTAAATGAAAATGCAGTGGCTTTATCGTTTACCCCGAAAGTGCATGGCTTTGATGTTAAGCAAGTCGAAGGTGAGTCTATTATCTACCAAAATGAAGTGGTTGCGGCTAATGATAAGATGCTTAAAACTTGTCAATTTAATGCCAAGAGTGATCAAAATAACGTGCTTATTTTAGCAGGTTGCTTACCTAAAGTACCGTATACATTTCGCCTTGCTATTCAAGATCCTACATTGATGATGCAAACCTTTGTTAAACAGAAGATCAAAGCACTTGAAATAGGCTTAGTAGGTGAGGTGAGAATAACGACAAGCTTGCCTGAAAAAGCTAAGCAAATTGCAACACATTTTTCACCTAAGCTTTCGGTTTTGACAAAACATATGTTACAGACTTCAGATAATTTATATGCACAGACGCTAGTTAGAACAATTGGTTATTATCACTATGGTGTAGGGAGTATTGTAGCAGGTAAAAATGCAATGCTTGAAATACTTAAAGATAAACTTGACTTAGATGTGAGTAGTATTCAACTGGAAGATGGTGCAGGAATGTCAGCAAATAACCTTTTGAGTACTGATTTTCTAAGTGATCTATTGTATAAGATGCAAACACAAAAAGTGTTTGATGTTTTTGAACAAGCATTACCTGTTTATACTAAAAACGCAATTCCCGCTCATCGCAAAAATGAGTGGTTAAAAGGAAAGGTTATTGCTAAAACAGGTACAGGAACAACTGTAAGTGCATTATCTGGCTACCTATGTACAAAAGATAGAAAGCGTTACGTGTTCTCTATTTTAATTTCAGATCTAACAAATCATCAAAGAAAAACGGCATTGGTATTTCAGTCACAGTTTTTGGAAAGTCTATATGAGCTTAAGTTTCAGCATTAAACAGCTAGACAATTAGGCGTGCAAATTATAAACTTTGACGCTGAATAAAACCTTGAAAGAAAATGATAAATTAAATAAGGAAAAACAATGCAAGTATCTGTTGAGAGAAAAGAGGGCATTCACTGTGTATTGAATATTGAGTTGCCTGCTGGTGAAATTGAACAAGAAGTCTCTAAGCGCATTCAGCGCATTGCAAGAACAGCTAAAATTGATGGCTTTAGACCAGGTAAAGTGCCAACAGGGATGATTAAGAAAAAATATGGTGAACAAGTCCGTTTTGAAGTTTTAGGTGATTTATTACCCATCAAGTATTCAAAGGCATTAAAAGATGAAAAACTTGAAGCAGCTGGAGTTGAAATTGAAATCCTTCAAAACGAAGAAGGTAAGGCACTTAAATTTAATGTTAATATTGAGCTTTTCCCTGAAGTGATAATTAAAGATTTAGATAAAATTGAAGTGAAAAAACCAGTCGTTGAATTATCTGAAGTACAGACGGACAAGATGATTGAAAACTTACGTAAACAACTTGCAGTTTGGAATGAAGTTGATCGTGAAGTTAAAAAAGACGATCGAGTAATCATTGATTTTGTTGGTCGGGTTGATGGGCAAGTCTTTGAAGGAGGTTCTGTAAATGCTTATGAGATAGTTATTGGTTCAGGTCAAATGATTCCTGGATTTGAAGATGGCATTATTGGCATGAAAAAAGATGAAGATAAAACAATTCACGTTACTTTCCCTGAGGACTATCAAAACGATGAACTTAAAAGTAAAGCAGCACAATTTAACATCGTTGTTAAAAGTATAAAAGAAGCGGTTTTACCAGAAATCAATGATAAATTTGTTGAGCAGTTTGGTATTAAAGGTGGCGTTGAAGAATTTTACGCTGAAATTAAACAAAATATGGCACGAGAACTTAAAAATGCAATCCATAAGACAATCAAGCAGCAAGTGTTTGAACAATTGGTTAAACTTATTGAGTTTGAAGTACCAAAAGCCTTGATTCAACGTGAAATTGATCGTGCTAAGCAGGACTTAATTAAGCGCATAGATGGCAAAAAAGCGCAAGTTAAAGCTGAAAATTTATCGGATGATTTATTTAGAGATCGGGCTGAACACACTGTAAAGCTTGGTTTAATTTTCCAAGCAATCGTACATGAACAGCGGTTTGAAGCGGATCAAGCAAGCATTGATGAACTAATTGAAGAAATGGCATCTATTTATGAAGATGCGCAAGAAGTCCGTGATCACGTTAAAAATAACAAACAAGAATTTGATAATATCAAGAACGTTGTGATCGAGAACAAGTTGGTGGATTGGGTCGTTGAGCAAGGTAAATCAATCGAAAAAGAAGAAGATTTTTTTGATTTAATTCGAAATGCTTTACCTCAAGGACTCACGTTCTAAAGGTGATGTGGCTTCAAGCATTCATTTTTGTGCCAGTAAAACACTGGTGAAAATGTTTTAATAAAATTAAACTAAGGCCACGTTTGTGGCTTTTTTATTATTAGTATTTTAGAGTGGTACAAATTTCTTTGTACCATATATAAAATACGTAAAATATGGATGTAAGGTGAAAAATATGATTACAAATAATTTAGTACCAATTGTTGTAGAGCAAACTGCGCGTGGAGAGCGCTCATATGACATATACTCACGTTTATTAAAGGAGCGTATTGTCTTTTTAAATGGCGAGGTTCACGATGTATCTGCAAATTTGGTAATTGCACAATTATTATTCTTAGAGTCTGAAAACCCAGACAAAGATATTTATTTTTATATTAATTCACCAGGTGGTTCGGTCACGGCTGGAATGGGAATATATGATACTATGCAATTTATTAAACCAAATGTAAGTACGATTTGTATTGGGCTTGCTGCAAGTATGGGAGCCGTATTACTAGCTGCTGGCGAAAAAGGAAAGCGTTATAGTTTACCTCACTCCCAAATTATGATCCATCAACCATTAGGTGGGTTTAGAGGTCAAGCTTCCGATGTTGAGATTCATGCTCGCAATATGCTTAGAATTAAAGAACGCTTAAATCAAGTACTAGCTCGCCATACAGGTAAAGATTATGAGCAGATGGTAAAAGATACAGATCGTGATAACTTCATGATGGCAGAAGAATCCAAAGAGTATGGTTTAATTGATCAAGTGATTGAATCACGATTAAGTATTCCTGGAACAAAATAAATTTTATTAGCTTGAATTTATATTACTTAAACCCATTTCTTTGAGGTTTTAAAGTGTTAAAGAGAGGTTTTTATGCCAAGAAAAAGACGTGGCGATGGGGATGGTAGCAGTATGCGTACACTTTATTGTTCATTTTGTGGAAAATCTCAGCAGGAAGTGCGTAAACTGATTGCAGGTCCTTCTGTGTATATTTGTAATGAATGTGTTGTATTATGTGAGGATATTATTGGTAAAGACGTTAGTTATAGTCCAGAGCATGATTTTTCAACACCTGAAGGAAAAAAGAAACTACCAAAACCAGCTGAGATTAAAAAGCATCTTGACGAATATATTATTGGTCAAGATGTGCCTAAAAAAATATTATCCGTTGCTGTTTATAATCATTATAAACGTATCTATAACAAACAATCTCAAGATGAAGACGTAACATTAGCAAAAAGCAACATTTTGCTATTAGGACCTACAGGATCAGGTAAAACGTTATTAGCACAAACGCTTGCGAAAATGCTTAATGTACCTTTTGCAATTGCAGATGCAACCACCTTAACTGAGGCAGGTTACGTGGGTGAAGATGTTGAGAATGTCATACAAAAGCTGTTACAGAATGCAGATTATGACACCAAAAAAGCAGAGTGTGGAATCATTTATATTGATGAGATCGACAAAATTGCACGTAAATCTGAAAACCCATCAATTACACGAGATGTCTCTGGCGAAGGTGTGCAGCAAGCCTTGTTAAAACTCATTGAAGGCACGATTGCATCTGTGCCACCAAAAGGTGGGCGCAAGCATCCAAATCAAGATTTAGAACAAGTTGACACAACAAATATTTTATTTATTTGTGGTGGTGCATTTGCTGGAATTGAATCAATTATTCAGCAACGTACCGAAAAATCAGGAATTGGTTTTGGTGCAGAAGTATTTGGACGTAATGATCAAGTATCTCACAATCGGTTATTAAAACAGGTTGAACCTGGAGATTTGGTTAAATTTGGGATTATTCCAGAATTGATTGGTCGGTTACCAGTTATGGCAATTCTTGAGGAGTTAGATGAAGAAGCACTCGTTCAAATTTTAACTAAACCTAAAAATGCGCTTATTAAACAATATACTAAGCTGTTCGATATGGAAGAGGTTAACGTTGAATTTACACCAGAAGCGATCAGGGCTACAGCGCACAATGCAGTGAAACGTAAAACAGGTGCACGTGGATTACGATCTATATTAGAAAATGCACTTTTAAATATCATGTTTGAAGCACCTTCAATCGATAACGTTGAAAAAGTCGTGATTGATGATTCTGTAATAAATGGTTTTGATGAACCGCTTATTATCTTAAAGGATCAAGCACATTTTAGATTAGCATCAGGTCAATAAGGTCGGATAAACTCATGAATTTATATTCTAATGAAAAAATGGATATCACAGAGCTTGTCCCTGTTATTCCACTGCGTGACATTGTGGTATGTCCATATATGGCTGTTCCACTTTTTGTTGGACGGGAAAAATCGATTGCCGCAATTAGTGAAGCACATGCTACGCGCCAAAAGGTATTGCTTGTCACCCAAAAAATAGATGATGTAGATAGCGTACATGTTAAAGATTTATATATGCTTGGTACTTATGCCAAGGTTTTACAGCTTATGAAGTTACCAGATGGTACTTATAAGGTATTAGTAGAAGGCATAAGACGCGCTAAAGTTGAAAAATACTACGAAGATACACCCTTTATTGCTGCACAAATTCAATTAATAGAGACCATAAACGATTTAAGTGAAGCTGATGAAAGTGGTTTTGTCCGAGCGTTACTTTCTAGTTTCAAGTCCCTTGCTGATATGGGTGGACAGGTACCAAAAGAAATACTTTCCTCTATTTTGTCGGATAATCAGTTACCAAGAGTGATTGATACGATTCTTGCACAAGTGCAAGCATCAGTGGCTAAAAAGCAAGAAGTATTGGAAGCTCCAAATTTGCAATTAAGAGCTTCTTTGTTGCTGAAGCTTTTAGTTGCTGAAACAGAAATATTGGAGCTTGAGCGTAGTATCAAAGATCGCGTGAAGTCTCAGATTGAGCGTAATCAGCGTGAATATTACCTTAATGAGCAGATTAAAGCCATTTATAAGGAAATGGGTGATGTGGATGAAGCGCAGGAATTTGATCAGCTTAAAGAGAGGATTGAAGCGGCAAAAATGTCAAAAGAGGCTACAGAAAAAGCATTGTCTGAGATTAAAAAGTTAAAAACAATGCCGCAAGCTTCTGCTGAATCTTCAGTATCACGTAATTATATAGAAACTCTTGTTAGTCTGCCTTGGTCGAAGCGCACTAAAATCAAGAAAGATCTTAATCATGCACAAGAGATTCTAAATAGGGATCACTATGGTTTAGAAAAAGTCAAAGAACGAATCTTAGAGTATTTAGCAGTCCAACAAAGGATGCGTAAGTTAAAAGGACCGATTCTGTGTTTAGTAGGTCCTCCTGGTGTGGGTAAAACTTCGCTTGGTCAGTCGATTGCTAAAGCAACGGGTAGACGATATGTGCGTATGGCATTAGGTGGTGTTAAAGATGAAGCCGAAATTCGTGGACATAGACGCACCTATATTGGTGCATTACCTGGTCAGATTATGCAGAAAATCAATAAGGCTCAAGTTAATAATCCATTATTTCTATTAGATGAAATAGATAAAATGTCGTCAGATTTTCGAGGTGATCCTGCTTCTGCCATGTTAGAAGTGTTAGATCCAGAACAAAACAACACTTTTAATGATCATTATTTAGAAATTGATTATGATTTATCTGATGTAATGTTTGTAGCGACGGCTAATAGTCTTAACATTCCAAATGCGCTGCGTGATCGGATGGAAATCATCTATCTGTCAGGTTATACCGAAGATGAGAAGCTAAACATTGCTACACGCTATCTTCTACCAAAAGCAATAAAAGATAATGGTTTAAAGCAGAATGAACTTAGTGTATCGGCACAGGTTATTGAGGATATTATTCGCTATTATACGCGTGAGGCAGGTGTGCGGCGTTTGCAGCAAGAAATCAGTAAGCTGTGTCGCAAAGCGGTCAAACATATTTTGTCAACAAAAGATGGTAAAAAGGTATCGATTACCAGTAAGAATCTACATGAGTACCTTGGAGTACGCCGCTATGATTTTGGTTTGGCACAGAAAGAGAATAAAGTTGGACAAGTAACAGGTTTGGCTTGGACAGAGGTTGGTGGAGATTTATTGACAATTGAAGCTGTATCGACCGTGGGTAAAGGTAAGTTGAAAATAACAGGTAAGCTTGGTGACGTGATGCAAGAGTCAGTTCATGCTGCTTTTACTGTAGTTAGGACCAAAGCTCAAGAGTATGATGTAGAAGAAGCTTTCTATGAGAAGCGTGATTTTCATATTCATGTACCAGAAGGTGCTACACCTAAAGATGGACCCAGTGCAGGTATTGCAATGTGCACAGCAATGTTATCTGCATTAACAGGTATTCCAGTAAGAAAAGATATTGCAATGACAGGTGAGATCACTTTACGTGGAGATGTGCTTGCAATTGGTGGTTTAAAGGAGAAACTACTAGCCGCACTTCGTGGTGGAATTAAGACTGTTTTAATTCCATTTAATAACAAAAAGGACTTACAAGAGATTCCACAGAATGTCAAAGAAGGTTTGGAGATTATCGCAGTAAAAACCATAGATGAAGTGTTAAAACGTGCACTTTTGCTAAAAAAAGGTCAAAAAACTTAAAAAAAGGTGTAAATAGCAATAAACCGTGTTGACGTGTGAAGTGACGCTTGCTATAACTTAGTCGAGTTGGCTAGGCAAGCCTAGTTACCAGCATAATGTTATTCAACAACGAAAGAGGAAAATATCGTGAATAAGAGTGAACTAGTAAAAGCAATCGCAGAAAAAGCTGATGTAACCAAGGATGTTGCGCAGCGCACATTGGATGCAACGACTGAGGCGTTGACTGAGGCGTTGACATCAGGTCAAACAGTAACTTTGGTTGGTTTTGGTTCTTTTCAAGTACGTGAAAGAGCTGCGCGTGAAGGTCGTAATCCTAAAACAGGTGAAAAAATGAAAATTAAAGCTTCTAAATCACCTACGTTTAAAGCGGGTAAATTATTAAAAGATGCAGTAAATTAATTACAGTTTTATATTAGGATATATGGCTAGTAAAGGTAGCTTTAAAAACTGTTTACAAAGCTTTCCTCTCAGTATCATAAAGGCATGCTAAAGCGCATGCCTTTTTCGTTTTAACATGTTAAGATGTCGCCAATTGTTATTTAAGCTAAATGAAAATAGGGTAGTTTTTTCATATGTTGCAATTGATTAACGATAAGTTTAAAGGTTGGGTGACATGGATTATTATTGTTGTCGTTAGTGCAGTTTTTATATTAACGGGGATTAGTTATTTTTTTGTCTCAAGTGGAGTATCTCCTCAAGCTGTTGCTAAAGTAGGTGATATTCAGGTTTCACAAAATACTTACCAGCAAATGCTTACACAGAACATGCAATCTGAACCTTCAGCTAATTCGAAAGCATTGCAGCAAAAAACGCTACAACAGCTAGTGGATCAATCGCTTTTACAACAAGATGCAACTGCTTCACATATTATGGTAACCGAGTCTGCTATTTCAGCTGCTATTTTTCAAAACCCAGCATTTATTGAGAATGGTCAATACTCAGCTAAACGGTTTGATGAGATCGCTAAGCTTTATGGTGGAGCTGTGCCTATCAAATCAATGATTGCTAATAGCCTTTTGACGTCAAGTATAGTAAGTCCAATTATGCAAACCCAGTTTGTGCTGAAAGATGAAATTCAAGCAGTGAGTGCGTTAATGGGACAAAAGCGAGAAATAAAATATTATAGTTTTGCAGCTAAAGATTTTAGTAAAGACGTCCAAATAAGTGATGAAGCATTACAGGCTTATTACCATGAGAATAGTACAGCTTACCAAAAGTCAAAAGAAGCCATCGTGTCATATGTGGAGCTTACATCAAAGGACTTTATAAGTAATGAACCGATTACTACAGAGGAAATTGCATCTTATTATGAAGCAAACAAAGACGCACTCTTTACTCAGGAATTAAGATCAGGTGAAATCATAACCATTAAAAAAGATGCAAAAAATAAAGAAATCGTTGCTCAAGCATTGAAAACAAATATGCTTTTAACGGCAGATCAGCAGAAAGACGTGACAATTGAAGCTATTAAGCCATTGTCTCAAGATCAAGCTTCCACTTATGCGCAATTTGCATTATTTAATTTAACGATGAGTTCATCTGTGAAAGAAACTTCAGATAATGAGTTTGTCAAGCTTACAAATATTGATATACCTAAAGAAATGACTTTAGAACAAGCTACACCTATTATCAAAAGGATTTTAACCAATCGAGCAGCACTTCAAAAGTTCAATGAGGTTTTAACGAGTATCAATAACAACAGCTTTGAACAAGTGGTTAAAACAAATAACTTAAAGGTTAGTACAACGAAGCCATTTAATCTGCAAACAACAGGTAATCAAGTGGAAGGGAATGCTAAATTACAAGAAGCTGTTCTAGGGTATAACAAAACCCAAGGTTTTATTAGTCAAGGTCAAACCGAAGGAATACTATATAAAGTTGATAAAATCACGCCTCAACGTATTTTGAGCTTTGCTGAAGTCAAAGACAAAGTCAAAAAAGCCTATATTGATCAGCAAGCATTAAAGCTGGCACAGCAAAAGGCGGAAGCTTTTTCACAAATACTTAATAAAGAGAAAATAGATAGCAGTAAAGAAAAAGCAAAAATAGAGAAAATTTCACGTAACGATTTTGGTTTAGATCAGGCATTGAAAACAGCAATCTTCAGTGATGAGTTAAATCAATATAAAACTATCCAAAATGGTGATGCCTATTGGGTATATGAAGTCACCAAAGTCATTCCAGGTGATAATGAGTTATCAATTCAAATGGTACAAAATAATTATGTAACCATTGAGTTAAATGACTACCTTACTGCACTTAAAAATCAATATCCAGTTGAGATTAATCATCAGCTGATTGAATAAATATGTCTTTATTACAAAAACAAGTCTTTGCTTTGGCTGGTCCCACTGCTTCTGGAAAAACAAATCTTGCGATCAAACTTGCAAAAGAAATTGATGCAGAGATCATTAGCGTTGATTCAACGCTTGTTTATAAGGGATTAGATATAGGTTCCGCAAAGCCGACAATTAAAGAGATGCAAGGTATTTACCATCATTTGATTGATATTATTGATCCTTGGTTAAGTTATTCAGTCAATGATTTTTTAATCGATGTACAATCTTTGATTATTAATATTCAGGCACGAAATAAAAATGTATTGTTGGTGGGTGGGACAATGATGTATTTTAAAGCTTTAGAAGAAGGAATTTCTATTTTGCCAGAAGCAAATGAGGCAACTCGTGCACAGCTAAAAGAAAAAACCTTAACCTACTGGTATGATTTTTTACAACATGCAGATCCTGTAACAGCGGTACGTTTAAATCCAGCTGATCGCCAGCGTATAGAACGAGCAGTAGAAATTATTTTGCTAACAAATAAGCCTTATTCTATAGTCATACAGCAAAACAAAAAACAAGGTGGCTTAGGACAGAGACTCACCATATGCGCTTTAGTTCCACAAGATAGAAAAAAGCTACATGATGATATTGATAAACGTTTCCACAAAATGCTTGATGCGGGTTTTTTGCACGAAGTAAAACAGTTAAAAGAAAACCCAAAAATAAACGAAAATTTGCCTGCTATGCGCAGTGTGGGTTATAGGCAAGCATGGCAATATTTAGAAGGGCAGTATGATTATCAAGCTTTTATTGATAAAGGCATTGCAGCAACAAGACAACTTGCTAAACGTCAGCTTACATGGATTCGCAATTGGCCTTATCAGCTTAAAGCAATCGATACAAGTTTAATGGATAAAGAAAAACTTGAGCAGATAATAAGTTACCTATACTCCAAATGTCCGACAAAAACGTATCCATGACTTTGAATGGGTTCGAGTACATTGGCTTGTTTATTATTGATTCTGGTGCATAGGCAGTTATATAAGTTTTATAACTGAAAAGGCTATTAAGCTATAACTGCAAAATGATTTGCGATTTGGTGTGTATAGAAATTTTAAGTATAACCTAAAGTTTTTTAAGTAACTGTAATGTCAAATAAAAAAGGCTTGTGTTTAAGTCAAGTCTTTGTACAAAAATATAGGAGAAAAAAGCACCACATTTAATTTAAAAAATGGGTAAAATAACCAAATATTTTATTGTTTTTAATAATAAAGGAGATGGTTGTGTCTTTGACAGAAGCAGTACCAGAAATTGAATTACAAGTAGCGTCACTAGATATTTGGGATAGTAAATATCGCCTTAAAACACGTTTAGGTCAACCAGTTGACAAAGACATTGATGATACTTATCAGCGTGTAGCTAAGGCATTATCAGAAGTTGAGAAAACATCAACGCTTCAACAAAAGCATTATGAGGAATTTCTTTGGGCACTAAGAAATGGAGCAATTCCAGCAGGTAGAATCATCTCAAATGCAGGTGCACTTGAACATAAACCTGCAACTTCAACGATCAATTGTACAGTATCAGGCACTATTCATGATTCTATGGATGATATTTTACAGAAAGTACATGAGTCTGGCTTAACCTTGAAAGCAGGCTGTGGCATTGGTTATGAGTTTTCAACACTACGTCCTAAAGGTGGGTTTGTTGCAGGAGCAGGTGCTCATACGTCAGGTCCGTTATCTTTTATGGATATCTATGACAAAATGTGTTTTACCATAGCCTCAGCAGGTGGTAGGCGTGGTGCACAAATGGGAACATTTGATGTGGGACATCCAGATATATTTGACTTTATACGTGCTAAGCGTGAAAACGGACGTTTGCGTCAATTTAATTTATCTTTGCTGATTACCAGAGATTTCATGTATGCGGTTGAAAACGATCAGGTGTGGCATTTGGCATTTCCAATGACTGAGGCTGAGCGAAAAGCACATCAAATTGACTTAAATGATTCAACAAAAGTGTTGTGGCGTGAATGGTCGATTAGGGATGACTATATTACCGATGATTCAGGGCTTGTGGCATGTAAAATTTATAATACTGTCAAGGCTCGTAGATTATGGGATATGATTATGTCTTCCACCTATGACTATGCTGAACCTGGATTTATTTTGATTGATAAGGTCAACGAAGAAAATAATAACTGGTTCTGTGAAACGATTCGTGCTACTAATCCATGTGGCGAACAACCACTGCCACCTTATGGTTCATGCCTTTTAGGTTCAATTAATTTGACTAAATTTGTCGAGCATCCATTTACCAATCAAGCAAGTTTTAGTTGGGAAAGGTATCGTAAAGTGGTGCGTATCTTCACACGTATGCTTGATAACGTGGTTGAGATTAATGGCTTACCATTGCAAGAACAGCGTAATGAAATTGAATCAAAACGTCGTCATGGCATGGGATTTTTAGGTCTAGGCTCAACGTTGAGTATGCTTAAGATGAAATATGGCGAAAAAGCTTCAATTGACTTTACAGAAGAAGTTGCAAGGCAGATGGCGCTAGAAGGTTGGCGTGAAGGTGTAGCATTGGCTAAAGAAAAAGGGAGTGCCCCTGTTTTAGAGAAAGATTATATCATAACGGAAGAATTTTTACGTTTACGTCCCGAAATAACTGCTGATGGAATCAAAGTGGGTGATTTGGTAAAAGGACGAGTTTTACATGCAAGATACAGTCGTTATATGCAGCGCATTGCTAAAGAAGATATTTCAATCATTGATGCAATTTGTGAGCATGGTTGTCGATTTACTCACCACACCTCAATTGCTCCAACAGGTACAATCTCGTTATCACTTGCCAATAATGTCAGCAATGGCATTGAACCAAGTTTTGCGCACCACTATTCGCGTAATGTGATAAGAGCAGGTAAAAAATCAAAAGAAAAAGTGGATGTATTTTCATATGAGCTATTAGCTTATCGTCATTTTGTCAATCAGAATGCAATACCGCATGCTAAAGATGAGGTCAATAAGTTACCAGATTACTTTATTGCAGCGGATAATGTGACGCCTAAACAACATGTTGATATTCAAGCGGTAGCTCAAAAATGGGTAGATTCGAGTATTTCTAAAACAGCAAATGTGCCAACAGACTTTCCATTTGCTGATTTTAAAGATATCTACCTTTATGCTTATCATCAAGGGCTTAAAGGCTGTACGACGTTCAGATTTAACCCTGAAGTTTTCCAAGGCGTGCTGGTTAAAGATGAGGATTTGGAAAAAACTATGTATCGCTTTACCCTCGAGGATGGCTCTGTGCTTGAGTTAAAAGGTAATGAAATGATTGAATACGATGGCGAACAGCACAGCGCTGCAAATCTCTATGATGCCTTGAAAGAGGGATATTATGGGAAGTTTTAAAGTAGGCATAAAAGATCATGATGAAGCAATTAATTTGTATAGAGTTAGTCAGGGGTGAGAGTTAATCATGAAATCTATAACACTTTCTGTTCCTGAAGGCTATAAAGGGATAAGAAATGAAATTAATTTTAAGTTTAATGGTAATTTAGCTGTCATAACTGGTTTAAATGGAGCAGGAAAAACCACTATTTTGAAATTTCTATGTGAAAATCATGAAAATAGAAATAGGGTGTTTTTTAAAACACAAAGTAGTGTAAAGCACCATAGACTTACCCTTTTCCAAAAAAATAGACTAGTACAAAGGAATGCCGATAATTTAAGCTTTGACGATGTCATGGATTATATTCACGATGCGTTTCTCAGGTTTTTTAAGCAGCAAGATTATATTCATGAGTACGAGCTATACCAAATGTTATTTGATGAAAATTCCTATTTATACGATGAAGGTTATGACTTTTTGCCCAAAATTGTGGAGATACTTTCTTCTTTTGAAGATTCAGAAGCGATAAGAAAGCAGCTTGGTTTGGTTACTCAATCAGATCGAGAAGAGTCTATTAAAAGAAAAATTTCTGAAATTACTAAGTCTGATAAAAATCCTTTCCCATTTAAGCAACCAAGCAGGGTTTACACACAATATCTGAAAAAATTGCTTTCTCCAAAGCAACAAACGTTAATTGATGAACTAAGTTCTCAATGTGAAAATGAGTTGAAGCAAGAGTGTAGAAGAAAGGCATCTATCAAAGATAAACAGAGTCTCGAGAATTATATATATGATTTAGTTTCTAAAGCCGTTATAAGGGTGGATTCTATTATTACTAAGCTATCACAAAGAATTTATGAAGATGCTAGAGCAAACAACAATAGGACAAAAACACGAAAGCTATGGGAAAAGATTAATGAAGAGCTTAGCAATTATGATGAGTTTAAATATAGAATCGTCAAGCCTAGTTTATTTTCCTCTAGATATGAAATAAGTTTTGAAATGGAGGAGAAAGAAGCAAAAACATTAGTCCATTTTGACTCACTTTCTAGCGGCGAAAAGGTGATTTTCGAGTTGGTTTGTTATTATTTTATGGCAGATAATATTAAAGGATTGGAACTTGTTATACTTGATGAGTTTGATGCTAATTTAAACCCAGCTTTGGCAGAAAGTTATTTAAAAACAGTCAGAAAACAATTTTGTGACAAAGGTGTTACAGCTATTTTAACAACCCATTCACCGTCAACGGTGGCAGAGGTTGAGCCAGGAGAGTTATACGAAATATCAGTTAATAAAGATCAGCATGAGCTAACATGTGCAGAAAATGCTGATGGCAAGAAAAAGATTTTAAAAAAGCTTGCCCCAAAGTTTGTGTATTATAGTGAGTTTGGGAATCTGGAGTATATTTTAAATACTAGGGCTGACACCATTATTTTGGTTGAGGGCAAGTTTGATGAAAAAAATTTTAAAACGCATACTAATTATAATAACTACACATTTATAGCATGTGGCGGCAAAGGAAACATAAAAAATTTTTTGGTATGCTTGGAAGCAATTCCCTTTTTAAAAAATATTGTAAAGGATAAATTAATCATAGGTTTGTTTGACTTTGATCTTGCTGGTAGAGACGGCATTAAAAACATAGTTGACACAGTAATAGATGATGAATTAGCGCTAAAAATTAAGAATAAGGAGAGCCCTTTTGTTTCACATAAGAACAATGTTTATTTAGCAATGTTTAAACCCAAGGATCAAGATAGCTGGGAATACAAAAGTAAGTATTATAGGCATCAGGAATTAAAAACGGATGGAGTAGAAGGGCTGAATAGGCAATATGGTATGTTAAAAGAAATAGAGTCAAAGTACATCTTGGATCAAAAAACACAAAACTTATGAAATTTTAGATAGTTTGATAGACAAAACCTATATACTGCGTAAAAACTAAAGAAGAACTACGCACTCTGTTTTCAAGTAAAAATAGTAATTGGAGCATAAAATGGTCATGAAAATAGAAAAGAAAATTATTGAATTTAAAATCGTGAAACCTGAGGAAAAACTAACAAATGTTACAGTAAAGTCATTAAAAAAAGAAAAATTACATCAGCAGATGAGTGAAAATATCAAACGCCCTGAATCATTGATAGGGGAAACTTATAAGATCAAACCACCTAATGCAGAACATGCCTTATATGTCACAATCAATGATATTATATTGAATGAAGGTACTGAACATGAAGTACGCAGACCTTTTGAGATTTTCCTAAGTTCTAAGAATATAGAGCATTTTCAATGGACTATTGCGTTGACACTGATTATTTCAGCTGTCTTTCGAAAAGGGGGCGACATTACTTTCCTAGTTGAGGAATTACGCTCGGTATTTGATCCAAATGGTGGATATTTAAAGCGTGGTGGTAAATATATTCCGTCCCTAGTATCAGAAATTGGCGATGTCATTGAAAAACATTTAAAGAAAATTAACATGTTACCAGCGGGTGATTTGGATGAAAGTCAAAAGCTTTTTATTGCCGCTAAACGTGAGGAATTGGATAAGCGACAGCAGCCAAGTAATGATGCAACAACTAATTTTCCACCTGAATCTCAACTGTGTACTAAGTGCAATACTAAGGCAATGATAAATATGGATAACTGTTTGACTTGTCTAAATTGTGGCTACTCTAAGTGTGGTTAGACAATGCTTTACGCTTTTTTCTATCTTGCCTTTTGCACTTATCTTGGCTTATTTCTCAAAAATAAAATTGCCATCACTTTTTTAGCAGTTTCAGTACTTAGTTGGTTTATTGTCAGAATTCCTGAAATCAATGCTGATTTATGGTATCGCTTTGTGCTGATGAGTTTGTCATATGCCACAGAGTTAGCTGTTTTACTTTATTTTTTGCCAAAAAAGGTTATTGAACTTACAAGAC
The DNA here is from genome assembly GCF_024208055.1 of Candidatus Nebulibacter yamunensis. Lineage (NCBI taxonomy): Bacteria > Pseudomonadati > Pseudomonadota > Gammaproteobacteria > Thiotrichales > Francisellaceae > Candidatus Nebulibacter > Candidatus Nebulibacter yamunensis. Next base: position 49,849 of record NZ_JAMBMW010000007.1, on the reverse strand, counting down.
CTAATATACAAAAAAGTTTAATTATAGCCGCTGTTTTGCTGGTAATGTTTAGCTTAGCTGTTTTTGTTAGTAGCATTTTGATTCCTTATATGCAACAGACTCTCATGCAACAAGCAAATGTAGACATTAACGGATTATTAAGCCAAATTGGTTGGTTGTATCGCTTTGGTTCATTCGCTGGCTGGTTAAGCTTTTTTACTTATCTATACCTTTGGATTGGCTTGACAAGGTTTAATGTAAAAATTCCAGTAAGCGTTATTTAGCATTTCCTACTAAAAAACATTGACCTATTATCGATTGTTATCAAATCGTACTATAAAACACCATGAAAACAAAATTTGAGTTCCTGACTATTTGGGCTTACATGGTTTTTACATGTTGATATAATGCCGCCATGAATTGTACGCTTTATAGATTGAATAGATGTCAAATACTGCGCTTGAGCGTAAAAGTGCGCGCTTGTGGTTAAAATCAAAAGCAAAACCAGCAAAGCGATGGATCCAATTGACTGTTTTTGTGAGTTTTACAAGTGGTTTATTGTTAATTGGTCAGTTGTATTTATTAGCACACATTTGCTATGCCGCTTTTATCGAGCACTTATCGCAAACTCAACTTATTACTTATTTTATTGGAATTGCCATGATCGTATTGATTCGGGCAGGCTTATCATGGTTAAAAGAAATAGTAAGCTTTCAGGCAGCAGCATGTGTTAAACAGCAATTAAGAGAAGATATCATCTTGCATATTAATCGCTTGGGACCCATAAAGGCATCTACAGTGAGTAGTGGTGAGCTCGTAAGCTCGGCAATGGAACAAGTAGAGGGAATGAATAATTTCTTAACTCATTTTTTACCACAGGTGACACTAGCTGGACTTATGCCTTTTGCAATTTTAATATTCGTCTTTCCACAAAGCATTGTTTGTGGATTGATTTTACTTATTTGTGCGCCACTTATTCCTTTGTTTATGATGTTGGTGGGATTGGGTGCTGAGAGCGAAAATCAGAAACATTTTAAAACTTTAGGACGGATAAGCTCAGTTTTTTTAGATACATTACAAGGCTTGGCAACGATTAGGTTGTTTAACCGGAGTAAGCAGCATGCTAAAGTCATCTTTAATTACTCAGATGAATATCGTATAAAAACAATGAAAGTACTAAGAATGGCTTTTTTATCTTCGGCAGTACTAGAGGTTTTCTCAGCTGCATCTATTGCACTTGTTGCGATTTATTTGGGCATGGGATTTATCAATAGTGCAAATACACATACCATTTGGTGGGTGTTTGATAATATGACTTTACAAGGTGGACTGTTTATTTTGCTATTAGCACCTGAGTTTTTCCTACCATTGCGTGAGTTAAGTACACATTACCATGCTAAAGCCGAAGCAGTAGGTGCTGCTCTTGAGTTGCAAAAAATATTTGATTTACAGGAGGATAAAGGAGGCGTTCAACTTCCTTTTACTGAAAACATTCAATTCATTTCATTTAATCAATTAAGCTATAGTTATCATGGTAAAAGCCAATCGGCATTAAATAATATTTCATTAACAATAACAAAAGGACAAAAGATAGCAGTTATAGGTGCAAGTGGTGCGGGTAAAACAACTGTGCTTAATTTATTGATGAAATTTATACATGAAAAAAATAATAAACTCCTTATTAATGGATATACGCCTTTAAATGACATAAACGAAAAAGATTGGCTTAAGAAAATCAGTTGGCTTGGTCAACATGCAGGTTTATTTAAAGGTAGTATAAGGTATAACTTATTGCTTGCTAAAGAACATGCAACAGATGATGAATTATGGCATGCGTTGACGTTGGCAGCTTTAGATAAGGAAGTCAAAACATTTGCTGATGGATTGGATACGGAGCTAGGTGAACAAAATTTAGGTTTATCAGGTGGTCAAGCCCAGCGTTTAGCATTAGCACGAGCTTACCTTAAACCATGTGAATTACTGTTATTAGATGAGCCAACAGCAAGTTTAGATGAAAAAAACGAAACACTTATCATGGAAAGTCTAATTCGAAATTGGACGGATAAAACGGTGATCATGCTCACCCATCGTTTGGCTTTTTTGTCTAAAATGGATCACATTGTGGTCATGAATGAAGGTAAGATCGTCCAGCAAGGCAGCTTAGAAAGCTTATTAGCAGAAAAGTCAGGTTTTTTTAATGCATTATATGCGTATCATATTGATAGAGAGGTGCATTCATGCGCGAGTTAATTCCTTTTTTAAGCCTTTTTAAAAATCAAGCAAAATGGATGTTTATTGGCACGGGTTTAGCATTTCTGGCGATTTTAGCTAGTATCGGTTTGTTATCCTTGTCAGGATGGTTTATTTCAGCCACTGGTTTTGTTGCAATTTCAAGTTATGCTGTTATGCAGGAGTTTAACTATTTTTACCCAGCTGCGGGGGTTCGCACTTTTTCTTTATTTCGAATTGTCACACGTTATGGTGAGCGGGTATTTACCCATGAAGCAACGTTTAAAATTTTGACAGATGTGCGTGTATGGGTATACCAAAAACTTACTCCATTAGCCCCTGTACATTTGACACAATACAAAAGTGGAGACTTATTAAATCGCTTAGTGAATGATGTCAATGCGCTTGATAATTTATACATTCGAATTATTTCACCAAGTTGTGTGCTTTTTTTATCAATTTTGGTTATTGGTATTTTCTTTAGTTTCTTTAGCATAGGGCTTGCGATCACTACGATGCTCTTGGCTTGTGTTGCAGGTTTTTTTATTCCAGTTGGTGTTGGAACACTATCGGCAAAGTATGCGGCAAATTTAGCACAAGAGAGTGCGGAACTTAAAACAGCTATTACTGAACATATTCAATCTTTAGCAGAGCTTAAAGTTTTTGCAGCTGAAGATAAGCATAATAAGTTAATCCAAATACAAAATATGTCACTGATTCAAAGTCAGCAAAAGATGAGTTGTTATACTGGATTAAGTGCAGCATTAATGACTTTATTTTTAGGTTTAACTTTATGGTTTGGCGTTTGGATTGCTGTGGGACTTGTGCATAGTGGACATCTAAATGGTGCATTTATTGCCTTAATTGCATTGGCAATTATGGGACTTTTTGAAGCGATAATGCCGTTACCTGTGGCGTATCAGTATTTAGGACGTACATTGACCTCAGCTAAACGTTTACTACAAATTATTGATCAAAAGCCTACAGTTAGTTTTCCAGAGGGAAGTAGTGATAAAAAACCAGTTGATAATAGCATTCATTTTGAGGATATTGATTTTTGTTATCAAAATCGGACAAAGATTTACCATCGTTTTAATCTTGCGTTAAAACCCAATGAGAAAGTAGTACTTTTTGGTACAACAGGTTGTGGTAAATCAACTTTGGTGAATTTATTAGCTCGATTTTTTGTACCACAAAAAGGTTGTATTTTGATCGGTGGAGTAGATATTAGTAAATTAAGTGAAAATCAGTTACGTCAACAAATGACGATTATTACGCAGCAGCCACATATTTTCAATGGCAGTATTCGTAATAATTTGTTGTTAGCAAATGAAGGTGCAACAGACGATATGCTTTGGGATGCGCTTGATGTCGTTGATTTAAAGATATTTGTCGCAACCCTTGCAAATTGCTTAGACACATGGGTTGGTGAGCATGGTAAACATTTATCAAAGGGGCAAAAACGACGCTTGTCGTTGGCACAAGCAGTACTGTCACACAATCCAATATTAGTCTTAGATGAACCAACAGAAGGTCTGGATAAAGTGACGGAAGATCGGGTAATAAAAGCATTAAAAACGGTTATGGACAATAAAACGGTTATTTTAATCACGCATAGCCGTAAATTGTTAACCTATGTAGATAGAGTAATTTATCTATAAACGATGATTTAGAAACATGACGAAGAAATATCATGCAATCTTTAATACAAAGTAAAAAAAGTAAAAAAACGCATTTAAACTGCAAAGTTATGTTGGTTGTGCTTTTACTTCATATATTACCTTATATTGCAGGTGCCAATACGACCAAAGTCATTTCGTTATCACCCAATACCACAGCAATTATTCGTAACGTTATTATGTTCGCTCAAAAAACTTCAGAAGAGGATAATGCCAAACTCATTGCCACAATTTACTATCCAGGTCAGCCAGAATATTATCAGCAATATGAAAATATCGGTTCATTCCAAGCATTAAACGTTACAAAAATATTGATGCTTAAACCAGATATTGTAATTACTTGGCAAGGGCAAACACAACCTCAAACCATCACATTGTTAGAGCGTTTTGGTATTAAAGTTAAGATATTTAATGCAGATAATTTAGAAGAACTAGGTAAGACATTTGTTGAAATAGGAACAGCTATTAATCTCAATCAAGCTGCAACTAAGTTGCAGCTTGATTTTATGCATAAAATCAATCAAGCCACCCAAAACAAAAACAAACCAAAACGTAGCATAACTTTACTTTTTCAATTAGCAGAAAAGCCCATTTTTGTAGCTGGTGGCAGTGGTATTTTAAATGACATTATCACGCGTTGTGGCGGAGAAAACGTTTTTAAAAGCATAAAGAAAGTCAGTTTTGAAACCGATGTCAGTGCGATATTAAAAGAAAATCCACAATTGATTATCATGCTTGGTACGATGAAGACAGCATGGCAAAAACAGCCAAATAGTATGTGGCAACAATGGACGTATCTTAAAGCTGTAAAAAATCACTTCGTTTATCAGCTATCATCCGATGAAATCTCCCAATTTTCCCCACAAATTGTAACTGGAATAATAAGCATGTGTGATATACTCTCTAGCGCAAACTCACAACTACATCCTTAAGTGTAGGGGGATATATGTTACATAGTGCTTTTTTTGGGGAATTATTAGGTTGTATAGTATTGATTTTACTTGGTGGAGGTGTTGTTGCAGGGGTGCTATTAAAGCAGTCTAAAGCTGAAAATAGCGGTTGGATGGTGATTACAGCTGGCTGGGGATTTGCGGTAATGATGGCTGTTTTTTAGGAGGTGTTTTGGTATGGCTTAGCTATTACCCCCATTGGCAATATACTAAAAATTCTCATTTTAAGCTGATGATATTTTCTACTCATCCTGCTATGCGCCATAAAGGTAGTAATTTTTTGACTGAGCTTATTGCGACAACACTTTTAATTATTTTTGTTGGTGCGTTGATCAATTATGGCAATAAACTCCCTTTTGCTAATGGCAGCTTACCTTATGTATTTGGCTTTGCGGTGTGGGGAATTGGTCTATCTTTAGGCGGACCCACAGGTTATGCAATTAATCCAGCTAGGGACTTAGGTCCTAGAATTGCACATATGATCTTACCTATCAAAGGCAAAGGCTCAAGTGACTGGGGTTATGCCTGGGTGCCTATTTTAGCACCACTAACTGGGGCTGTTTTAGGTGTAATATTAATTCGAGTATTTATGTTTTAAAGCTGATTTTCCACTCAAATAAACTGTACTGTCAGATGTGTTATGACATTAATATGGATATATTTTAAAGCTTTTTTTGCCAAGTCTATGTGATAGAATACCAGCCTGAATTTTTGATCTACTCCTATCATTAGTTATTTTGCATAAGTTTTTGCAAAGTAGTTTGTGATGGATATAAGCTAACAAACAGGACAATTAAGATGTCAGAAATACAAAAAAATTATGATCCAAAATTACTAGAACAAAAATGTTATGAAACGTGGGAAAAAAAAGGTTTATTTAGATGTGGTCAAACTAAGGGTGTGCCTTTTACTATCATGCTTCCTCCACCTAATGTGACCGGAACTTTACACATGGGGCATGGTTTTCAGCAAACCTTAATGGATTTATTAATACGTTATCATCGGATGATGGGCGATAATGCTTTATGGCAGCCTGGAACTGATCATGCAGGTATTGCAACACAAATGGTAGTTGAGCGTAATTTAAACGCAGAAGGGGTTTCGCGCCATGATTTAGGACGGGAAAAGTTCATAGAGAGGATTTGGCAGTGGAAGGAGTATTCAGGTGGTACAATTGCTAAGCAAATGCGTCGCTTAGGGGCATCTTGTGATTGGTCTCGTGAGCGTTTTACTATGGATGATGGTTTATCTAAAGCCGTACAAACATGCTTTATTAAATTGTATGAAGATGGTTTAGCTTATCGTGGTGAGCGCTTAGTCAATTGGGATCCAGTACTATTAACAGCTGTTTCTGATTTAGAGGTGGTTCAAGAAGAAGAAAATGGTTCACTTTGGCATTTTCGTTATCCATTAGTAGATGACAGTGGTAGTATCGAAATTGCAACAACTCGTCCTGAAACGATGTTAGGAGATGTGGCAGTAGCAGTTAATCCAGAAGATGAACGTTATAAGCATTTAATTGGTAAGCTAGTTAAGCTACCTTTAACAGAGCGAGAAATTCCTATAATTGCGGATGAATACGTTGATGTTGAGTTTGGGACAGGTTGCGTTAAAATTACACCTGCACATGACTTTAATGATTATGAAATTGGTAAACGCCACCATTTACCAATAATTAACATCTTAGCAAACGATGCCAAATTAAACACAAATGTTCCCAAAGTCTATCAGGGTTTAGACCGTTTTGAAGCACGTAAAAAGATCGTGATTGATATGGAAGCGCAAGGCTTTTTAGTTAAAGTTGAACCACATGTTTTAAAAGTGCCTAAAGGTGATAGGACAGGTGCGATACTTGAACCCTATTTAACTAAACAGTGGTTTGTTAAAGCAGGTGAATTAGGAAAACCAGCACTTGAAGCAGTTGAAAATGGTAGTGTGCGCTTTGTACCAGATAATTGGAAAAATACGTATTATTCGTGGATGAATGATTTGCAAGATTGGTGTATTTCACGTCAATTGTGGTGGGGGCATCGAATCCCCGCCTGGTACGATCTAAATGGCAAGGTATATGTTGGTAGTTCTGAAGAGGATGTACGGACTAAATATGGTTTATCACTTGAGTTAATCTTACAGCAAGATGAAGATGTATTTGATACCTGGTTTTCAGCAGCACTTTGGCCATTTTCAACTTTAGGTTGGCCTGAAAATACACCTGAACTTAAAAAGTATTACCCTACAAGCGTATTGGTAACGGGTTTTGATATTATCTTTTTTTGGGTGGCCAGAATGATGATGTTTGGTCTTTATTTTATGAAAGATGTGCCATTTAGGGATATCTACATCACAGGACTCATTCGCGATGCAGAAGGGCAAAAGATGTCAAAATCAAAAGGAAATGTATTGGACCCAGTTGATTTGATTGATGGTATTTCCTTGGAAGACTTAATTTCAAAACGCACTCAAGCTTTGATGCAGCCACAAATGAAAACAAAAGTCGAAAAGCAAACCCATAAACATTTTCCTAACGGAATTGAGGCATATGGCACCGATGCGCTGCGCTTTACTTTTACTGCCCTTGCTTCAACTTCGCGTGATATTTGTTTTGATGTGGCGCGCATGGAAGGTTATCGTAATTTTTGTAACAAGCTATGGAACGCTTCGCGCTTTGTGATGATGAACCTTGAAGACTACGATGCCAACGATAATCAATATAAAATCGGGATTGCTGAGCATTGGATTTGGCATAAGCTTAATCAAACAATTGTTGAAGTACATAAACACATTGCTCAATATCGTTTTGATCTATTGGCGCAAACGATATATGAATTTGTTTGGAATCAATATTGTGATTGGTACGTTGAATTTGCCAAAGCAAGCTTAAACGATGAAAACGTTACTCCAGAACAAAAGCAAGGCGTTCAATATACCTTAATTACCGTACTAGATAAAATTTTGCGCTTAGCTCACCCGATCATACCATTTATTACTGAGGAAATTTTTAGTCAAGTGAAAGTGTTTACCCAGGATAGCATAACATCAATTATGACTAGCAACTTCCCTGTATTTGATCAAAACCTTGTCAATGAAAAAGCTTCAAATGAGATAGAGTGGGTTAAAAGAATCATTGTAGCAATAAGAACTATTCGTTCAGAAATGAACGTTAAGCCAAGCTTAAACATTTTACTTTATATCAAAAATGCAACTACAGATGAACTGGTCAAATTACAGGTAATGAAATCACTCATTCAGTCAATGGCTAAAGTGTCTGATATTATAGTAAATAACGACGTACCGATGTCGGCAACAACTTTGGTTGATAATATGGAATTACATATTCCATTGGCAGGTTTGATAGACGTTACAGCCGAGCAAATGCGCCTAAAAAAAGAGCAAGAAAAATTAGAAAAAGAAATTATTCGCTTGAGAGCTAAATTAAGCAATGAAAAATTTGTTGCCAATGCTCCACTTGATGTTGTTGAAAAAGAGAAAACAAAGCTTTTTGAATACCAAAGCACTCAGGCTAAATTGGTAAAACAGTTTGAAAAATTAGAAGCTTTATTACCATAACCCTTCCAGTATCATTTTAATGCGTGCGCGATAAACGCCTTTAAGAGATTGAGTAGTACTTTTAGTCTTGATTTGTATGGTGTGAAGTGTATTTTGGGTAAGCTCAGTGCCCAGTTGAGATATATCTTTACCATCTGCGGTCACGATAAGTGGTAATGTAGGAGGTGATTCAGGACTATTTTTATGCGAGGATAGTTTTATTAAGCTTTTTCTTCACAGATTCTAACTGAAGTCAGTACTTTAGATCAACATGCTCGTGCAGGTTCGGCGTGGATGAGATCTGAAACACTACAAAATGTGACTATGCCTGTTCAATTAAGTTATGGTATTCAGAAAAAACAGATAGATATCCATCTGCTAGGCTACATCCTGGAATATAGCGCATATAAAAGTCGTGAGAAACTTGACCTACAGTTGGAAGATAAAAGCTGTATTTTATGGACACATACGGAAGCCCAGGTGACACAGCTTGCCATTAAGGCTAATTGTGGTGGATTCTCATATAAAATTCAGCTTGGAGCCGGTTTAAAAACATTATTGAAAGGCTTGTATTTTGGTATTGAAAGGCAACAGGTTAAAGATCTTCGTGGGGGGCAGTGGCGCTTACAGGCTGGCGGGATGCTATCGCGTTTAACATTTAAAGTGGCAGCAGTAGAGGCAACAGATGCTGAAAATGTGCCAGCCTTAAGACAGCTAGAAAATAAGTTAAAATCAGATCAATCTGGCTTTAATTTACAGATGCCTCAGGATCTTCTTGTGATTAATATTCCGTTCACAACGACCTTTGCTCTGGAAAATGACGCAAGACAGTTAAATCTTCAGCTGATTCCTGATCAATCATGGGGTGAGGGGGCTTATGCCTCAGAAGCTAAAGCGCAACAGATATTACATTATCGCACCAATCAATCAATAGAAGGCGTGAAAGTAAGCATTGATTGTGATACGCCAGTGGTGAGATATAACTCAACTTCAGCCTGTGAAATGAAAAACACACAGACAAACGATATTAGCCCTTTGTTATTTTTATTGGCTTGGTGTGAAAACGATAGATACTGCATAAAAACTAAAGATGCCTATACCAGGCTTGTTCCAAGTGTGCCACATACCATTTACGACAAAAGTGGTCAGTTATATTTCACTTTGCAGGCAGTTGCTCCTGAATTGGGGTTGAAAAAAGCTGCTGGTGAGTATACGGCGAAAGCAACAATCAAAGTAGAAAGTATTTTTTAAATCAATTGGGTCATTTGGGGAGGGGATAGCGTGATGATGGTAAGGGTTAATATGCATATTTTGCTATTGCAATTCCATATAAGCGCTAGACGGGACGCTATGCTGTATTTTGATTTATTTGGGGGATAAGATGAAATTAAAGTCTTTATATTGTTTGTGTTTCTTGGTGGTGCTATTTGAGCCAGGTGTTTATGCCAGTGAGAGTCAAACGAGTGAAAACGATTGAGGTGGGCAGAGTATTTGGAGTCGCTTCATCGAATAATCATTTGTATTGGCATCTTCCATATAACTATCACGCCTGGAGCGATACTTATATAGGGTATCGTAAAGACGGGGATAAAGGCTGTACTAAAAATATCGCTAAGCAGAGTGGATGGAAATGTGCTCCAGATGAAACAGCATCTTATATTAAAATTGGCAGTAATAAGCAATTAGTGAATAAGAAAGTAAATATTTCGCATAATCTATCGTCGATCACCGTTATAAATATAAATAATCGTTTCATGAAACTTTTGTTCAGCGTTCCGTCTACTTTATTAGCGTTGGATCAGAATCTTACCGAAGATAGTCTGTTTAATGCTATATTGGCACAAGGAAATATTGCTAATGCAATGGATAATATCCACAATGTAGATGGCTCTAAAACATATAATGCTAACTTATTAGATACAAACAAAAGTTTATACTTACCTATTTACCCTCTAGTTAAGGATCAAGGTGGACCAGTGGGTGATTTGACAAACTTGTCTGGACAAACTTTAAGCTTTAATAATGTTAATATAACTGTCACGGTTGAGTAGTAAACCTTAAAAAAGGAAAGTTAGTGGTTAAAGTTTTCCTGTGCTTATTGAAGTAATGAAGGAAACGAACCTCCGCATATTCACATACAAAAAGATAATTGCCTAGCGAAGTTTTGGCTTAATCTGGTGCTTAGCATCCAAGGCTTATTGTTTGGCAATACATCTAGGAATGTAGCTTAATGGAGTTAATTCGGTATTGCACACTAATACCATTGTTGCATATTCAACAAACATAACCTATAATCACAATATGCAACACACAAACACGGTGGATTGGCTATGAGTGCAGAGCGAATACCAGAGATTAATGAAAACGAAGTGCTTGGCAAAGCAACTTTAAATGCTTCTGCAAAGCTTGGAATATCTCAGCAGCAGCTTGAAAGTATTATCGGGCGTAACAGATCGTCAATCAATCGATCTGGTATCAACCCCAAAAGCAAGGAAGGTGAACTGAGCCTGCTGCTGATCCGCTGCTATCGTTCACTGCATGCGCTGATGGGTGGTGACGATGCCAATATAAAACACTTTATGCAAACGAAGAATAGAGTGACCAAGGGTGTGCCACATGAGCAGATATATACTATTGATGGCTTGGTATGCCTTGTTCAGTTTCTTGACGCAATGCGTGGTAGGGCATGATAGATGAATTAGCAGCTTATCAGTCAGTTCATATAGACAGCATATTTCACCGCATAGTTGAAGCACAGGAAATAAATGCTACTTATCAGCTTGTGGACAGCATAGATGAACACGAAATACTTGAACAGCTGATTGAATCATCCAAGCCAAAAATTCCTTATGATATGAGAGGATATCATTATCTCCTGTCAACGCCCTTTCGTTATCCACCACTTAATTATGGCAGTAGATTTGGCTCAGTGCATGAGCCAAGTTTACTGTACGGCTCCATTAGTGAGTCAACCTGTATTGCAGAGTGTGCTTTTTACAGACTGAACTTCTTCCACAGTATGGTTCAGCCGCCTACTGTTATCAAAGCCCAGCATACCCTGTTTACAGCAGGATTTAGGTCATCCGCTGTAATTGATCTTTCATCACTAGCCTTTTCAAAATACAATAGCCAGATTACAAATAAAACTGATTATACATTTACTCAGAATTTAGGCAGCTTTCTGCGTGATAACGGCTTTAACTGCCTGTTGTACCCTTCTGCCAGAGATCCAGACCTTGGAATTAATGTTGGTCTTTTTAACCCTGAACCACTAAAAGATAAAAAGCCAATATCAATAGCTGAATGGTATTCTCAGGTTACCAGAGAAAGAGTTCAGTTCAAAAGTATCCGGAATAACCGCAGTTATCATTATGATATCAGTATCTTTGCTGACGATAACGGCAGACTGCCAGTGCCATCTGACTGAGTCAGAGCTAAACTGGAACCGCATAAGTCAAAATCTGTGTAGTCATTCAGTTTGAGTAATACTGCAAATATCAGCAAAGGTAGGGTTTAAATTAATTAATAAAATTTTTGTTAAAGCAAGTTTTTAATTTAATTACCGTACTTTTTTATAATTTATATTTTTAAAAAAATATCTAAAAGCATCTTTAATTTGACCATTTAATTTTAAAAAGGCTATAAACACCGTATTTTTTTAAAATTTAATACGGTTATATAAAAAGGAAGTTTCATTTATAATTTAACTCGTAGGATATTGGGGAGTTTGCGTTAACGCTTGTTATAGTCTGTTTGAGGATATATAACAGGTCGAAATACAAGTTAAAAAAGCTTAAATTGTATAAGGTGGGGGACATTGATAAATTATTCATATTTGAAAGCTGGTCATAAAGGAATTCGTTTAGTTATTTGTACAGCAATTTTAACTGCTTGTGGTGGTAGAAGCGATACAAGCAGTGCACCAATCAAGGCAGAAATTAACCCAAGCAAAAGTGTATTATTAACAACGGTTTCAGGTGGTCAGCCACTAATATTAAGAACAAATCCAAGTCATATTTTACCGTATGATCTTTTGTGGACATTAGAAGGTCCGGGTAGCTTAGCTATGATTGATAGATTTAGCCCTAATGCCATCAACAATACGCATTATGGGATGGCGATTAGATATACGCCACCTGAATTTGGCGTTTCAGATACAGATACAATTGCAAAAGTGACAGTATTCCATAAAAAATCAACTGATAAAGTAGCGCTTTTAGACCAGCGTAACATTGCGTCAGCAGATGCTTATACCTTTGAAATTAAACTTAATCCTAAAGTGGATTCTAGTTTTTCAATGCCTTATGGTATTGCGTATGATTCTGTTTATAACAGATTATTCGTAACAGATATTAAATCAGGTAATTTGCGTATTATTGATGGCAAAGGAGTTGTTACGACAGCTGATCTGAAATCTGTCAATCGTGATGGATCGTTGGTAGAATATAAACTTGTTCGCCCGACTGGCATTGCGGTTCACCCAAAAACCGGCAATGTTTTTATTGCTGAGTCTAACCGTAATATTGTGGAACTTTCAAAAGTGAATAAAAATGACTCAAGCCAATGGATTGTTCGTACGGTTTGGCAAGAGCAAGATGAAACAATATTAGTAGAAAATATATTTGAGGACCCCAAACACTCTAATGCGCGCGTAGAATATAATCCACATAATTATCCAGCAGAAACAAGCTATACGATCGATGGTGTGGCTTTGTCTATTACTGAACAAGGTGATCAAAAAGCCAGGCTGAATTTTCAATTACCTGGTGATAATAGTTTATTTTCAGCTACCGTGCTTAGCACCCTTGAAGATGCGTCATATTCGTATGATGTGTTAAGTTCAAGTTTAACAGGTAACAATGCAACTCAATATCGACCGGGATTAAAAATTGAAACATTGAGTCCTTACACATATTTAGTATATGAACCTTATAACAACGTAAATTCATTCATTGGTCGCATTATTCCATGGTCAGCAACCATCAGTAATGTATTAACTCAAAATTGGTGGAGTTCAAGGGCTATCTTAAATTTGGCAGCTGGTGCTGGTGGTCCCCCATTTGCAACTATCCCAACGGTTGCTTTAAATAACCCTACTATCCAAGCCTATAATAATACAGGTGTTCATATTGGGATTGGCTCGAGTGGGAATTCATGGAAAAGTGACTTGGATATTAGAATTCATAGCGCAATGATAAAACGTAAAGATGAGAAAGCTTTAAGATACGTCTTTAGTCGTGCTTTTGGTCAGATCACTTTTGATCAAGATGGTCATTTATATCTAGCAGACACCATGAATAATCGTATTGCGAAATTATCACAAAATGATGAAGGTATATGGCAGATGTCTGTAATTGCAGGGGGGGAGCGGACAGTGGTCATCGTTCAGGGTTTGTGGACGGTGATGCACTGACTGCAAGGTTTAACCAGCCATCAGGTATTGCTGTTGATTATAGTGGTAATATTTTTATTGCTGATACCAATAATCATGCAATCCGTTTAATCACAACAAAAGACGAGAGTGTAATGGTGAAAACAATTGCAGGCAAAGGAGCAAATAATAATTGCACGCGTAATTTTAATGGCTCTGGCGATTGTGATGGAGATGAATCAACAGCAACGGCATTTAGTTATCCTACTCAATTGTCGTGGGATGATGATACTAATCATTTATGGGTTACAGATAGTGGTAACCATAAATTGCGGAAAATAACAAATATCAATCAGAACAAAGAAGCTGATCAAGCTAATTCTGTCAATGAGGTGACTAGTGCTATAGGTCAGGGATCATCTCAGCCAGGTTGCATAGACGGTTTTGGTTCAAATAATTCTGAAAGTCAGCAAATTGCTACTTTGAATCGACCCACTGGTATAGTGAGTGCAGGCGATGGCAGAGTGTTTATAACGGATATGAATAGTGGGGTTATCAGAAAAGTGATTTCTGGAGACAAAGACAGATTGATCACCATTGCAGGGAAATGTGACAGCGATACTGCTGATAAAGATGGCGTGGCAGTAGGGTTTTAAGACTGGTGTTAATTTATAATAAAGGAAAGACAATGCGTCAAAATTATAAAAGAAAAGTATTACCATTAATTTGTTTGTTCAGTTGTGGTTCACTTTTTTTAACTGCTTGTGGTGGTAACTCAGGTAATGCCGCAAATGAAGGGTCAGAGCCAATATATAATATTGCTGCAAATATAGATATCCCTGAATATATTTGGTTAACTGAGGCGAAACAGTTTGCAATTTCTCTAAGTAGTATTGGTGGTTTGAGAATTGGTAGTAATGAGAACAATACTCGAACTGTTGAAATAAGGGATGTATCTAATTGTGAACAAAAACTCACGATTAATCCTAATGTCTTGGATCTTGTAGTTGGTTCTCAACAGAAGAAAGTATTTAAGATTTTTCCTTCTAACACAAATTGTGTGCATGAGTTACAGTTTGAGGCGGCTGGATTAAAAACGCTTAAATATAAAGTAATAAGCCCTGCATCAAAAGAACGTGTAATTGTAAAACTTATTAATGAAGTTGGAAACGAAGTAAAAGCTGTTAATCCAGGAGATTCTGTACGTATTCAGTTTTCTTATCCGTTTGCTGAGTGGTTAAATGATAGTAGTGTTAGTTTTATTCAAACTTATCAGGTATTTGCAAGCACAGATAAAATAGTGTTAGGTGATCAAGGACAATGTAGCCTAAATTTGAATCAACAAAATGTGTTGTGTGAAGTTAGGGCAGATATCAGTACCGATATCAGGTCTGGTCAATATTTTTTTACGTTTGAAAACATAGGAGATAACTTTGTTGTTGAGCTCAGTAGTGATCGCCTTAGTATTGATGTTATTGATACAACATTAAAAAAGAAGATGATTTTTCATGATTCGATTGCGCCAATACAAAATTTGGAAGGTGATTTTGCAGGGGAGGTAAGTTTTAATCAATCACATTTAGTCTATCCACAGGCAACAAAATTTGATAGACCTATTCTAATTGCAAATAGGGGAGCATTGTTAATGTTCCGACCAGTTGATCAAAATCGAAATTATACTTATAAGGTCTTTATTAATGGATTTGAAGCAAAGTTAAACACACCGGATGAATTTTATACAACGGATCAGCCTCTGTATATGAATGGACCAAATTTAATCTATAGCAATTCAACTTGGTCAATTTATATCCCTGCTGAATATATACATGGTTTTCCAAAAGTACGCATTGTTAGAAGTGATGCTAAGGAAGCGCAAACACAAACTCTGGATATCTCTGCACCAATGGAGCAGGTATTAATCAATATTGAAATTGGTATGTTGACGCCTCCTAAAAAAATAAATACATGGATCCAAGATCCAGCCAGAATGGGAATTGATTTTTTTCAAAAAACGCTGATATCAAAACTGACTATTTCCGAGTACGAACCTGTCTTTTGGAAAAAAATAACCATGCCAGATGGGAAAATATATACTGAGCAGAGTAATGATACTGGTGGTGTGTATAGTGGAGATTTAAGAGAAAATATTGGTAAATCACTGATCTCAACAGGTATACGAATGGCAAATATTGGGATTAATGATACAGCTGGAAGCTCTCAAGATTCGTCTCCTAAATTTAAACAAACAGTTGTTCATACAAGTGTTGGCAAGTATCAAAATGGTGTGGTAGTACATGGGTTATCAGGTGGAGGAGGACAGCTTACCCTTGATTCTACTGTTGGTAATCAATTTACTCATGAGCTAGGGCACGATTATGGACTAGGCCATTATCCAGGTGGTCTTCAGTCTATACAAAGCACTGAAGCAGGCTGGGGTTATGATTCTTTCAGAAAGAAAATGTTGACAAATTTGATTTGGACTAGCAAAGGATCAGCTTGTATTCCAAATTATCAACCATGTACATTACCTTTTGAAGGATTGTATCAATTTAATACAGACGCAATGGCAGGTGGAGATATTTCTGGTGGTATTTCCTTATTTACTCAATATACGCCTTATTCGGCAAAGATTATCCAGGGCGAGTTACAAAAAAGACATGTTCTAGATGAAAATAGTCCATCTGGTTACCTATTATGGAACAAAGAAACCAGGATGATGGAACAAGCACCACATTCGATCTATGTAAAACCAGAAAAAATTGGTGTAGCTGTTATGACGCTTGTTGGTTATTATGATCCGGAGGGAAAAATACAAGGTTATATTTATCCACCTATGTATGGTAATTGGGGAAACGTATTCAAGCCTAGTGCTAAGAAAACAAATTGTTCTTTAAATCTGACCACTGAGAAAGGTGAGGTTATATCCTACCCGTTATATGATAAAAGGCGAAGTGTAAAAGAAATGAATAAATTTCATATAAATATATCAAGTGAGATTGACTATAAAAGGGTTGATCTAGAATGTAAGGATGGCGTAAGTGAATATGTTCTTAGCAAAGTAATCACAGAGTCTAAACCAAATTTACCAGATCCTGTGGTAATTAGTGATATGGGAGGATATGCAAAAGCCGCATTAAAGTTAAAAGATATTGATGATTATTTTAAAAATGATAAGTTCTATGATCTAGAAGAGTTTGAATGGAAATTAGAAAATATTTATGGTCAGTTACATTCCTATGTTGGTGAAGAATATATTGAGGCTGGTCGTTTATATAAAGGTCATAATAATCGTTATTATCAATCTTTAAAATCTGGTATTTTACCTTATCCAAACGCCCAGTCTGATGCTTGGCGATATTTAGGTACAAGTGATAATAGCCTTATACTTATAATTGTTGATGATATAGTAGTTAAGCTTGGGGTGGAGACTAAAAATTTTTCTCATGAAGCGTCTAATAGTAGCGTCTATTTTTACATTCCGGTGGATCGCATAAACGTTTTGTATTCAGAGTCAGCAGTGAAAGAGGATGGGGGATGGAATATTGGTAATGGGTATACAAAAATTATTGTTAAAGCATTTAATAAAAGTGATGGCAATTTTTATCATGTCACATTGCGTGGGAATAAAAAACACTATTATGGAAAGTTTGATAAAAAATTAAACGAAGGTTTGCAGTCAGGGTATGGAGCTGCAAAAATTTACTTTGATATAAACGATAATATTGAGTTACCAAAAGGAAGTTATAAAGTTGAATTTTATATGGTTGCTCAAGGTTGGCATGATGGGAGCTTTCAAAGAAAACTAAAAGTTGAAGACGAGTTCTTAGTCAATTAAAAACTGAACGCTTTTGAACCTATAAACGTCAAACAAATTTTCTTTATTTGGGATGATTTTGTAAGAAGTGGAATGGGTAAATTGTTTGAAAATATACAAGCAGATCAACCTGTAAACGTATAACAATAGAGTCGTTGAGATCTATAAAGGCAGAATTATTCCTGTGAGTAGAGTGATAACTTTTGGTCCAAAATAAAGGTTTGTAGGGGGAGGATGTTTGTCGTTTTCTGCTATGTCTGATATGGTCAATAAGTAGTGTAGCTAATTCAAGTAGCATTTATTTATAACAGGTCGTATGATAAGCAGAAATACGACATCCATTAAAATGATAGCTTTCGATTTCAGTTTAACTTATGCGGGCTTGTGATCAATAATATTTTGACTGATTCTTGGTTTGAACGTCTAAACATTAAATAACTACCTAATTTTTACCTTAGTTTATGCTTTGTTTTTTGTTTAAAAATAAACCTTAAAATATCGTTAAAATAAGTTTTTAATTAAAAGACCGTACTTTTTTTGATATTTATACGGTTATAAAAAAATTAAATTGTATTTATAATTGGCAACCTATGACATTAAGTAACGTGTTGTTATGATTGTTATTTATTTAGTCTGTCTAAAGGCATAAAACAGTTCAAATGTGGTTTGAAAAGCTGAATAACATGGGGTAGAAGGGGGATATTAATTTGTTAATACAAATATCAGGGTCAAATTTAAGGGTAAATGAATATGTATAAGGTAATCACATCGGTCTCCTTGCTAGGTTTAATACTTAGCGGTTGTGCAATAGTTGACAATAAAGACGTCAATAAAAATAATAGTGAGCTACATAAAAGCGAACAAATTTCAAAATGCTTGAATGATTTTGGCAATGACAATTCGAATTGTGTTATTGAAACACAAGCTGATTTGTTGCTACAGGAAGATTATTCTTTCTCTAATCAGATAAGCACAGAGCAAGCCATTGATACTAAGCTTAATGACCAGTCACAAGAGATTACAAGAGAAACGACTAATATCTCTGTAGTAAATATTGTAAATTATACACTTGTAATTTCACCTTTTGCCTCTAGGGAGTCAAACAGCATGATAAGGACTGTATATGATCAACGTGGCTTAAGTTTGGCATTTATAAATGAAATGAACCAACATGGCTTTGAAGTTGCTCGTAATTCCAATACGCTGAAATTAGGGGTAGCTGAAACAAAAGATCTCGCTCAAAAAATTGCAAGTGAATATATTGTTTTGTATACATTAGAAAATGAAAAAATAAACACTGTGCTGAGGAGATGGAGTGAGCAAACCAAGGTTAAGCTTAAATTAGTTGATATCCCTGAAAAATTCTTGAATCAAACTGTTCATGAAAATGAAGTATATGGTAGTGGCATTGTGGATGTAAACGTTTTGAATTCAATTGGTCTTTTATTTAATAAAGTTTTTAGCATACGGGAGTATCAAGGTGATTAAACATATTAGTGTTTCTATGCTTTTATTAGCATCTTTAAAAATAAGTTTTGCGCAGGGCGAATTGACTGTTCAATTTTCGCCTTCTTTAAGTGAGGAGATAAAGCGTAAAAATGTGCACGATGTCACTCAGGTTTATACGATAGTGAATCCTGAGCAAAACTTAATAGTATATGGTAAGGATGAACAAATTCAAAAATTAGCAACAAAAGAAGCAGAGCTTTACGTCTTACATAAAGGTGAAACTTTGCGCCAGGCTTTGAATCGTTGGGCAGAAATGAATGGTTACACAGTTGTATATCAAACAGATATTGATTTCACAATTAGCCAAACAACCGAGATCTATGCCAACTTTTTAGAAAAAGGTGGTGCTTTAGAGCAAGTGCTTGAGTCTTTAAGTAAATCATCACATCCTCTACAAGTAGAGGTAATGTCAAACAAAGTGTTGGTTGTGAAGTCATCACATTATTCCCCTAGCTTATTAATACCACACGCGTAGAAGGAAAGTTAAATGTTGTTTATGAATATTTTAAGTAAATCGATAAATGGTGGAAAAAAATTAACTCTTTTATCATTTGGTGTTTTAGCAGCAGGTTGTGCAAATATGCAAGAAACAACTGAGATTGCTAATCAAAACTTTAAAAAGACACAAACGTTATCAGATGCAAGCAATTTACAAACTACCAATCCTTTTATCCAATACAACGATAAAATTTTTATTGCAGATCAGGGCTATAAAATAGTCCCTGAAACTATGAATTTACCCGATATTTTTAATCAAAATTTCGTTTTTAGCTCAAATCTTCCGTTAACCTTAGATGTCATTGTTAATGATATTATGGAACAAACAAATTTGACGATCAGAATATCTGATGATGCTATCAAATATATGACTGAAAGAGGTAAAGATTTGGAAGGTAATCAAACTAATCTTCAGTCCATGCCATATGGATCTGGAATACCTGTTGTATCTAAAAATAAACTCATGAAGACGCCAAGCTTTTATTTCACTGGGGAGTTTAAAGAGTTATTAAATAGAATTTCTTCATATTTTGGACTTTGGTGGGTATATAATTCAAAGGACAATACAATCAATATTTATCGTTATGAATCTAAGACTTTCACGATGGATATGTTGCTTGGATATGGACGTACAAAAAAGACAATTAAAAACACGAGTCAAACTGATAATTTAATGCCACAAAGTGTTGAGGTAACTTACGATTCTGGGGAGGAAAATCGTTGGGATAGTGCTATTAAAGCGATTCAAGTTATTATTGGTTCAGATGGAAGTGCTGAGTTATCCTCTTCCAATGGTTACATCACAGTAAAAACTACTCCAAGGCTTATGAGATTCGTTGAGGAATATATTGAAGAATTGAACCGTAAAGCGCGTCAAAGAATTGCAATTAAAGTAGATATTTATGATGTGCAACAAAAAGCAGACTCCAATTATGGATTGAATTGGGATGTGGTCTATGAAACAACAAAGGGCTCGTTAAATTGGGATACAACAGGGATTCCAATTGCTTTGGGAAATAGCGATATTAAGCTTGGCACTGTAACAGGCAGTATTGGTTCAGGTCCTTTTAAAGGGACAAAAGCAATTCTGTCAGCTTTACAACAAGTTGGCAAAACGACTTATGTCAAGGGACAAACTGCTTATACAGTCAATGGTAATCCTACAGCGCTTAATATAGGTCAATCTGTTGGATATGTTAAAGAAAGAAAGGTTACATCAACCTCAAACACAGGTACTACTGAAGTATCCCTAACGCCAGGGACAATTAATACAGGTTTTTACCTTACATTTAATCCTAAAATAATTAAAGGTAATGAGGTTCTGCTTGATTTTACAGTAGACATGTCTTCCTTGATAGAAATTCGTCGTGCATCTGCAGGTGACAGCTCAATTGAACTGCCGTCGGTTGAATCAAAGACATTTATGCAAGCACTGCCACTTGTCTCAGGTCAGTCATTTATATTGGCTGGGTTTAAAGATGAAGCGAATCAATACCGTACAAATTCGCTTGCAGGCGAAGATGTGTGGGCATTAGGTGGAAGTAAAGGGACTCAAAAAGCACATACTATGACCGTAATTATAGTAACGCCTTATATCATTGGAAGTAATTAATATGATTACGAATGAATATGTATTTGGTTGTAAGTATTATCCTTGCAATAACCGTAAAGTATTAACTTATCTTAAAAACAAGTATAAAGGTCAATCAGGATTATATTTAAAAAAGCAACAGCAGTTTGTTGTTGCACCTAAAGGTGGAAAAATTATTATGACGGCCTTATTGGCTTCACATTATAAGCATTTACTGATTGTGAGTGACCAAGTACCTGACATAGAGAATGATCAAGAATCAATTTGGATATGCCTTATCATCGCAGGTAAAGTATTGTCAATAGGGTCAAGTATTCCCTCATCAAATAAGAGTATTGATGCGGATGATATTGAATGTTCTGGCGATTTCTTTATGGAACCTGATTCCATATCTGATTTCTTACCTCACATTATACATTATATAAAGAGCCTAGAAATATCTAATTTTAAAACTGTTATAGATATACGAGATCCTCAAAAATTAGCACAACTGGGTGTGAGTAATGATGATTTAACTTCTAATTTATCTATGAGTAAACTCTTGAATGATATAAATCAGTGGAAGTCTTCAAGTAAAAATAAATACACATCGCATCTTATAAAACAAGAAAAGTCTAAGTTTGTAAAGTTCGTATTACCGATTACTTTTTTAGCTGTTTCATATTATGTGTATACATTATATGTAAAATATGAAAATGAGCGCTTAGCTGAGATTGAAAGACAAAAACTTTTAGTTTTGAAAAAAGAGCAAGAAGCAAAAGAGCAGATAAGGCAATACAATCTTTTTATAGAACATCTGAATAAAGATATTGCTTATTATAATCTTTCGACTCTGATAGAAAGTTTACCAAAATTTGTATACTTGTCTGCAGGATGGTACTTAAGTAGTGTTGTTTTAAAGAAACCAAATTTCAAAACATATTCATTATTGTATAATAGAGAAGATTATTCAGGATTAGATTATGGTATCAAACTTTCTGAGGCGTTAGGTGCAATAAATAGGACACAATCACCAGATAATAGTCAAATTCTATTGGACATACTTGTGCAGAATAAAGTAGAGAGTTACAACCTAACAAAAGAAATGTTTGAAAACGTTACTGAGCGACAAATTCATTTAAATGATCTCATAACACAAATCCAAATTTCCAAACTTAGCTTTAGTATTTCACCAACTAAGCAAAAAGAACAAAACCGTTATTATAAAGAAGCATTGCTATTTAATGTTACAGGCAACTCCAAACTTGACTTATTAAAGCTACGACAAATATTGTCATCGAAGTACTTCGTTATGTTTGATGGTATTAAAATTGAGTTCAATCCAAATGAAATTTCAGTAATTAATTCATTTACTTTCCAAGGAGTTATTTATGTTTAAGAAAAAACCTGTTGCTAGTATCTTATTGCTATCTACAGTCATTTTAGGCAATGCAAGTTCAACGCAAGAAGATATAGATTTTGATATTCAAAATCAAGTTATTCAAACTATTGGGCGATACAATCTTGAAACTCAGCTTGCTAAAGCAAAAACTGAGCTTTTTAGCCAAAAATTAAAACAAGAGCAAGTATCATCACAGTTAAAAAGTGCATCAACAACCATAGATCCATTCAAGAAAGAAGAAAAAAATCTGTATTCAGTACAAAAAATTTATGGTCTAGATGGTAACATGGTCGCATTAGTGGAGTTTCATGACAGAATAGTTCCTGTTAAAGAAGGAGATATTATAGGCTCGGTAAAAATTAAAAAAATACAACCGGGATACGTAGTGCTGAGCGTTGGTAATGCGGAAGAGGAAAAAATAATTTATTTAGAACGGCAGTCTAAACCAGGTAATCAATTATGATTATTCAAGAGTATAATGACTTGGCTGTAAAACCCAAACATATGTTGTTCTCAGAAATAATATCTGAGACAAATAAACGTAAGTTTGGCATATATACAACAAACCAGAATAAATTATTAGTTCTGATCAATAAAGATCACAGGCATGATCAAAGTCTGTTAGAGCATATATCAGAATTGCGATTAAAGGCAATGAAGAGTGAGAATTTGGATAAGTCTATAACGATCACCGTTACAGAAAGTATTCTTGCTGAGGCAAATAAAAAATCTATTGATGAACGCGTTTATTCAAGCCAGAAGCTTGTTCGTGACTTTGATCATATTTTACAAGCTGCGATTCAACGTGGCGTGACAGATATTCACATCATCGTTACACCGTTAAAAGGATATGTTAAATTCAGACAATTTCGTGAATTATATGTATATCACACTTATGATCCAGAGTATATGCACTCTTTAGTGAGTGCAATTTATAACGCTAAAGGAGAAGAGAGATCAAAGGATACAGAATTTAAACCTGAGGCGATACAACAGACTGTTATCGAGCGGTATATTGATCACAAAAGATATCGTATTCGTTTCGCTTCGCTTCGCTTAATATTGAATCATCTGAAGGAGTTGTCGGTGATAATCAGGTTCGCTCATCTTACTTTATTGCGATGAGAATATTACCAACAGAACAGCAGAGCATTAAAAGCTTAAAAGAACTTGGCTATAGTAACAAGCAGATAGAAAGACTTGAACATGCAATGATAGCCGATTCTGGTTTGATTTTAACGGCTGGTGAGGTGAACTCAGGTAAATCGACTATGCAAGCGGCGATGCTGAAAAAAATACGTGCACTTTTTCCAAGCAAGAACATTGTCGAAGTCGGTTCACCAATTGAGTATAGTATTGAAGGTATTATACAACACCCAATTCACACAACGGTTGAAATGAGTGAGGCTGAGATGACATTGGCGTATAGCCGTGCAATGGCACAGTTTTTGAGATCAGATGCTGAAATATTCTGTATTAATGAGATTAGAAACAAAGATACAGCCATTTTTACCCAAAGTGCGGTGCAAAGTGGCCACTTATTTATATCAACCATACACGCCCAAAGTGCACTACATATTATCAATAGGTTGGTTTCTTTGAATCTTGATCGCGAGATTTTATGCTCTCCCGGTTTTATCAGGTTACTTATTCATCAATCACTTGTTGCTATAGTCTGCAAACACTGTGCTATGAGTTATAAAGATGCAATACAACTTGATAATTTTCAAGCTATTCTTGGTAGACTACACAAGATGTGTGAAATATATGGATTACATGAATCATCTCTTGAAAACCTAAAATTTAGAAATGGTAACGGTTGTGAGCACTGCCATAAAGGGGTAGCTGGATTAACCGTTGTTGCCGAGATGGTTATGCCTACGGGTAAATTACTGACACTTCTTAACGACAATAAATTCATTGATGCTTATTTATGTTGGCGGCATTCAGGGGAAAGAACATTGAAAGAAGATGCGATTCTAAAAGTGTTGAATGGTCTTGTGTGTCCGACTTCTTTGGAACAAAGACTAGGTGCTATAGATGATACGCAAATGCTTGATTTATTAGATAGTCAGTTTATAAAAACAATTTTATATGATGCTGATATTAAGGAGTCATATAATGTTGTCTAAAATAACTAAATTAACTCAACGGCTTCAAACGGGATATCAAGCTATAGATGTCAGTAATGATTCTTTATATCCCAAAACAAAAGTTTATTTCTTAAAAATACAGCTATCGTCAACTAAGCGTATTGAGATTTATCAGACACTTGAAATGTTGATTAAAGTTGGTAGTTTTAACAATGCCTTAGAGCAAATTATCAGCTCTTATACCAAACATGCCAGAGCATTTCTAGAACCCAAGCAAGTGATTATAGATGTTTTAAAAGATGTCCAATATCGCCACGCTTCATTGGGACTCAGTGCGGTAGAGGCTTTGTCACTTTATATTCCAAAGAGTGAGCAAATTATATTAAGCTCAAGTGACCAGATTACGTCAGAAGTATTGCAAAATGTGATAGCAATCTCAAAGAGTTTAAATACATTAACACAAAAAATTTGGTCCAAGATGATCTATCCAATTATTTATATCTTTGGAATATTTGGCATGATGTTTATTGTTCAGATTGGTTTAGTTCCGGTTATCGAATCTGCGGATGCAAGCAAAATAAGTAGCTCGACAAAAGCACTATTAATCATAAGTGAATGGTTTGTCAACTATTTCTTATGGATAGTGGCAACCTTATTGGCTTTGTTTGTTGCTATTTTTGTTAGTTTACCCAATTTAATCGGTTTAATACGTTTTAAGGTGCTTGACTATATTCCGCCATTTACGTTATACAAAAAAATATGCAGCATTCGTTTTATGATTTCCTTATCTCGCTTGCTGGGTACAAGTGGTGGGACACAAGCAAAGCCATTATCTTTAGCATTACGCAAAATTCAAAGCAATGCCAACAGGTATCTCAACATTTACCTGGAAAGACAGAAGCAATATCTTGCCGATGGATTAAGTGCAGGGGATATATTGGTGAAATCAAATATATTCCACCGTGAGTTGGCAACTTTGATTGAAATGTACGCAAAATCAAATCAGTTAGAGCGGGGACTACACATGATGGGTAATGAGTATTTTGAACAACAACTAGGGAGTATTGAAAGATCATTTAGTATCATTAATTTTATGTTTTTGCTTATGACAGGCGGTTTTATTGTCTGGTTCTTAAGTGCAATGTTATCAGTTACCAGCTTATTTAGATAAACGAAAATATTAACCCACGGAGGAAATAACAATGAAATATATTAATCAACAACAAACTCAGCATATCAATCTTAAAAAGCAGCGTGGAATCACCATGGTGGAATTGTTAATCGGTATCTCGGTGATTGCTATTATTGCCGTATTGATTTTAACTTATGCATCAGGTCTATGGTCAGATGTAAAAGTTAAACAAACTAAGGATGCGGTAAGTACCATGTCCTCTAAATTAGTTGGAATATATGCTGCAACAACCCCAGGATCAGCTGGAAGGTATGATGGTATCTCTACTGCCGATGCGTTTGACCTTGTTCCAAGCAATCTAATAAGGGGTACTGGTACTAATAGAGCGATTATTACGCCATGGACATCGACTATTTCTACTTCTGAAATAACGGTTGCTCCATATAATAGCAATATCCAATTTGGAATTACTTTAACAGACATCCCTGCTAAAGCGTGTCGTGATATAGGTGCAGATTATCTGGGTGGTTATGCAGATGAGGTATTAGTTGGGACTGAAAAAGTTACTAAGGTATCAGAGTTAACTGCAAAGTGTAATGGTAATGATAATGGTAATGGAACTTTAGTGCTGGTATTCAGTTAAAATATTATGAAAAAGCGTATATCTCAACAAAGTGGTTTTGTGATTGTGCCACTCTTAATTGCAGTGGCTGTCGTTGGTATTCTTTCCATTATGTATTACTGGAAGGTACAAGATGATCATAAAAAATTTGAAGCACAAATGCTTGGTAATCAGATAGCAGAATATATATCGGCTGTTATTGGTAAAGTTTCAGGAGATCGAGCTTTAGCAGATGATACTTACACAGGATTTGATTGGCTTAAGGCAACAAATTGTAATGATCCTTTAGATCCTTCAACGGTTCCTGGCTACTTGACCTGTACTTTCTCAATTCATTCAAGATTACTTGGCAATCAAACTGAAAATAATTTTCAAGTTATAGTAGATCCAGTCACTGAATCTCTTAACAACAATCCTACTGCACGCAGAAAGATTACTATTACATTGCCTACAGTACGCGAGCCAAATGGTGGAGGCATTTCCATTTCACCCTACCTTGGTTCGGTTGTTTTTAATACAGCAAGAGCTCGTTATGGTGTGGGAACAAGTATGACCAATATTGAAGAAACAGGGCACCCAGGAGCCAGTAAGCCTTCGATTGGGAATATGCCTGTTTATCATGGTATCGCTGAGTTTAAGTATAACAAAGCCACCGCACAAATAGAGGTCGAAAGTTTTGTTACCAATACAGATGGTATTTGGCTGCAAATTGATGGTACCAACTCTATGGTGGCAGACATTAGTTATAACAAACCGGCAAGTAACATAGAACAAACTTTCAGAAAACGAGGTATTGTTAATATTTCACGTATTGAAAACTTTAATAAGGAGGATGCGAATGAGCAGGAGGCACTTGATAAGCAAGGTCCATCAGTATCAGGTTATATCGGAACTAAAGATGAGCTAGAAGATTCAATGCGAATCAATGCTTCTAAAGAAATCTATATTGGTAATCAGGTAAAGGGGCTTCATGAGAAAACCACGAATGTGCATATTTATGATATGTATTTAGGCGCTATTTCTGAAAATCAAACTTTAGGGGATATGTTTAAAAATCAAGCCCCTACTTGTAAAACGCTTATAAACGATGGTCAGGTGATAACTACAAGAGGATCGAGTTATTACATGGATATGGAAGTTAAGTTTGGACCTAGTGGAAAGTCATATGTGGAAGTTTTTGGCTCTGCAAGACATGATGGTGATTATAACAATATTGCATTTCTTGAAGTTAGAACAACTAATAACTATACTGCATACCAAACAAATGAATCTACAGAATGGCATGGTGGAGTTGTCGTGATTGCAGCAGTTATCAATTATCCTACTGGTTTTCATAAAGGAGGAATAACAATAAATCATAAAGACCTTTTTACTACTAGAATACCAAATAGCTCAGGTACGGAGCGAATTACGTTTACTACTCCTGGGGGAAGTCATATTGGTGGACTTAAAGCGATTGGAAATATTTATTACTGTTCGATACCGTACTAGCTTGTTAAGCCAGCAAGGCTTTTCAATCTTTTCACTTCTTATTACTGTTTTGATTATGGGCATTCTTTTGTCTGGCTATTACTGGAAAGTGCAAGATGATCAAAAGGGCATCGAAGCGAATACGTTAGGAAACCAGATTGCTGATTATGTGTCTGCCGTGATAGCCCGTGTTTCTCAAGATAGAAATCTTGATACCAATATCATATATTCAGGGTTTGGCTGGCTTAAGGCAGCTACATGCAATAGCGATGGCAGCGGTAACCCGCATGGTGGCTATTTGCCGTGTGGTTATAAGATCAACTCGCGTTTATTAGGTGATCAAAGCGAATTAGATTTTACAGTGACTCTGACTGATTTTGTTGATCACTTGAATAATAATCCAACGGCGCGCAGGCAAATTATGATTAGTATTCCTCAGATATATGAAACTAATCGTATAGATCTTTCAGCGCATTTGGGTGCGGTAGTGTTTAATACGGCAAAGGCACGCTATGGACTTGGCACCCATATGACGAATATTAATGACACACATCTCCCAGGTCCAAGCATTCGTTCTGCGGCAAATGTAGCCACTCATCATGGTATTGCAGATTTTAAATATAATAAAGAGACTGCAAAAATCGTCGTTGAAGCACTTGTTACCAATACTGATGGTATTTGGTTACAGATTGATGGTTCTAATTCTATGGTGGCAGATATCAGTTATAACAAACCCAATCCTCTAATAGAACATACTTTTAGTAAAAGAGGTATTGTTAATGTGGCAAGGGTAGAAAATTTTAATGAAGTTGATAAAAAAATACAGGAATCATTAGATAAATTTGGACCCTATTTTTCAGGTTATACCGGGGATAAAACTAAAACATCGCTTGAAAACTCGATGCGAATCAATGCCTCTAATAATATCTATTTAGGCAATCAGCATCGTGGTTTAAATCAAAAAAAGACGAATATTCACGTTTATGATCTCAACCTAGGCAGTATGGGAGGAGAGAATCTTCATGCACTTTTTAAAGGAACAACACCGGTTTGTAGAGAAATGCCTACTTTTCCGATTACTTTACCAGTATTGCTGCCAACAGGACCAAATGGTAAGGTGTTTGTGGTTTTTTCAGGTACGATTCGGCATTTATCTACGGCTTTTAGTGCATCTGCGACGTTATCGATGGTAGAAAATACAAGTATAAAGCCTGTCAATACTTATTCATCACCAGCAGTATTAAGTCCAGTACCACCAGTGCCTGGATTAGAGCTATTTCCAAATACAATCACTGTTTTTCATATGATGACATTGGATAAGCTAACCAAACCATTCGAGGCTTTAGAACTATTGATTGATAACAACTTAATTAATAATAGCAATTTAGTAGCTGACTATTTTAAGAATATAAATGTTGCCTTATGGCTTCCTGTAATGTTTCCAATGCTAAATATGATCCCTGTCCCTGGAAGTTTTAGATATTGTTACACATCCCATTAAAGGTATAAAAATGAAGGTTTTGGCTTCTTAGGAAAAGTGTGTTATAAGTGCTACAAATTTAAGTTTGTGAATGATTAAAACAAAAATAATAACAGCAGAGAAAGGAGATTTTAAAAGTGTCAAAACTAAAAATAAAAATGAAAACTACCATGCAAATGATGTTTTGTATTTTTCTTATTTTACCTTTCAATACCAGCATGGCATCGTTAAATGCTATTCCAACCGTTATTGTTGTACCTCAACCGATACAGCTGAATGCAAAAAGTTGGGTGTTAATGGACTTTGAAACAGGTGAAATTATCAGTGAATTTAATATGAATGAACAACGTGCGCCAGCAAGCTTAACTAAAATTATGACGGCTTATGTGATTGCAAGTGAAATTCAACAAGATGCTTTAAAGCTGGATCAAAAAATCATAATCAGCAAACATGCTTCACAAAAGGGCGGCTCTAAAATGTTTATTAGAGATGGGGAGCAGATTACGGTTGAAAACTTGTTACGTGGAATGATGATTCAGTCAGGGAATGATGCCAGTGTTGCATTAGCCGAGTTTGTAGCAGGGTCGAGTGAGAACTTTGCTTTCATCATGAATAAAGTGGCAAAAGCTCTAGGGTTGAAAAATACCAATTTTGTTAATCCTGATGGTTTGCCGGCTGAAAATGAGCATAGTAGTGCATTTGATATGGCAGTGTTGACTCGAGCATTTATCTATAATTACCCTGCGATTTACAAGTTGTATTCAGAAACCTCCTTTTCGTATAATAACATCACTCAACCAAACCGTAATCGTTTGTTAAAAAACTATGAAGGCACGGATGGAGTTAAGACAGGTTATACCAATAAAGCCGCTTATAATATCGTTGTATCGGCCAAACGTGATCAACAAAGACTTATCGGTGTAGTGATGGGGGCCCCCAGTGCATCGATTCGTGAAGCTGAAGCACAAAAACTTTTAAATTTTGGTTTCAGCAAATATACCAATTACACGGTTGCTATTTCAGGCGATACGATGGAAATTGATGCAAAAAATATTATTAATGCCAAAAATAATCAAGTTCTAAAGCTTCAAACGCAAGAAACCATTACAAAAACTATTCCTAAGTCATTTGTGCCTCATATTAACAAAAAAATTATTCTGCTACCTGGATTGAAAGCACCTATTCAAAAAAATCAAAAAGTGGGTAGTCTCCACGTTACTGCTGGTGATCACGTTATTACCGATATAGCGCTTTATGCCAGCAATGATCTAGCTGAGAAGAACTTTTTTAATAGATTATTTAGTTGATGCTTTTCCTAGTTTAATGGTGTGAACTTGTTTTAGAAAAACTTTCTAAGACGGTCGTGGGTATATTTAAATAAAATAGTGCAGTTATTTCTATTAAGCTAAGAGCTTAAGTTCTTGTTTTGTATTGCTTAAGGCATTACTTTAGCAGCTGTAATAGCGATTGCAGATAGCTGAAGAAGGCTTTAGGTATATAGATGTGCATATGCTTTTCGACAACTAA
Source organism: Candidatus Nebulibacter yamunensis (assembly GCF_024208055.1). NCBI lineage: Bacteria > Pseudomonadati > Pseudomonadota > Gammaproteobacteria > Thiotrichales > Francisellaceae > Candidatus Nebulibacter > Candidatus Nebulibacter yamunensis. Next base: position 18,978 of record NZ_JAMBMW010000007.1, on the reverse strand, counting down.
ATATTCAAGTAATCTATTTTTTTTACCGTGAAAGTTGTATTTCGTTTTAACATTATAAATAACATCATCAATTGTGCGGGAGCTAAGTTGAAGAAAAAATCCGACTTGTTTAGAGGTATAGCCAAGTGATAATAAATAAACTATTTCAAATTCACGTGCACTGAGTATATCGAATGTGTTGACGATGGCTAGAGAGTTTTGACCCAAATTTCCTTTATGTGAACAAAGTGGCAATAAAGATAATCTAATAGAGAGTTCAATCAACTGTTGACTATTGTTTGGCTGCCAGCCGTAAAAATTAGTGCCAATAACGTTACCATTATCTAATTTTGGTAGATTAATGCTATATATTGCGGTCAATCTATTGTTGAAGTAATGTACATCTAACATTTCAAGCGGTTTTTGGGTTGTTTCAATAAGGCGTTCTAAAAAGGCAAATTGATCCCCGTATTCGCTTATTCCATTTGGTAAAACCTCATCAGATTGTCCAATAATGGATTCATCTACCCCAAGGAGCTGAAAAAAACTATCAGAACAACTTATATACCTTGAATTTTGGTCTCTACTATTAAGATAAATCTCTTTATTTTTCGGTAGAATAAGAGGTTTATCGTTAACCCAAATAACATTGCTATTAGGCATAGTTTTATCCTTTGCGTTTACAATTTATTAATATTTAAACGATTGAAAATCACTATTTTTATGGGGATTTACAATCCGGGCGAAGTATAGCAAATGAGTCGAAAATATAAAACTTATTATGCATTATTTTTGTTCGAAAATAAGACAATATAGTCTTATCTTATAAAGTTAGAAGTAATTCAAATTTATCATTATTTACTTTCTATAATTGAGGCTTTTTTCGGAGTAAATTGCAAAAATCAATTTACAATAGGTATAAACAAATTCACTATTTTCTTGAAAAAAATTTTCTAATCCACACTTGATTAGGCATTGAAATTTCATAACGTCTATAAGTGATAAGCATGATGCCTATCTATAGTAAAATAAGGATAGCTCAAGTTGACTTCCCATGTTTTGAAATGATTAGTGTAATAAAAAAAGAGAGTAAAAAATGAAAGCAGAAAAATTTACCCATAAGTTACAAGAAGCGCTCAATGAAGCACAAAGTTTAGCGATTAGTAAAAGTCATACTATGCTTGAACCTGTGCATGTTTTAAAAGCATTGCTTGATCAGGAAGGTGGAATGATTCCCTCTATTATTACTCAAGCAGGTGGTAATTTAAGTGCGCTTAATAGTGAGTTGCGTAATGCCTTAGGTAGCCTTGCCAGCAGTGGTGCCGCAAGTCAAATCGGAGCCTCTAATAGCCTTATTAGAATATTACAACAAATGGAAAAAATGACACTTGAGAAGAAAGATGAATTTATTTCTAGTGATTTATTTCTAATCGCAGGTTTTAGTGATAGTACACTAAGTAAAATTTTCAAGGCAGCTAATTTAACAAAAGAGGCTATCGAGGCTGCTGTTGATAAGGTAAGAGGTGGTGCGCGTGTTGAAAGTCAAAATGCCGAAGATATGCAAGGTGCGTTAAAAAAATATACAATCGATTTAACTGAACGCGCGCGTCAAGGGAAAATTGATCCTGTGATTGGGCGAGATGATGAGATTCGGCGTACGATTCAAGTATTACAACGACGCACTAAAAATAATCCGGTTTTGATTGGGCGACCTGGTGTGGGGAAAACCGCAATTGTAGAAGGCTTAGCGCAACGTATTGTGAACAATGAAGTGCCTGAGGGTATTCGCAATAAACGCATTTTATCTTTGGACTTAGGTGCTTTGTTAGCAGGTGCTAAATTTAGAGGGGATTTTGAAGAGCGTTTGAAGGCTGTCCTTAAAGAACTTGCCAAACAAGAGGGTAGTGTGATTTTGTTTATTGATGAACTACACACTATGGTTGGAGCAGGTAAAGCAGAAGGTTCAATGGATGCCGGTAATATGTTGAAACCCGCACTTGCTCGTGGAGAATTAAAGTGTGTGGGTGCAACAACGCTTGATGAATATCGTGAGCATGTTGAGAAAGATCCTGCATTGGAGCGTCGTTTCCAAAAAGTGTTAGTAGATGAACCGACGGTAGAAGACACGATTGCTATTTTGCGTGGTTTGAAAGAACGTTACGAAGTCCATCATGGTGTGGATATCACTGATCCTGCAATTGTTGCAGCTGCCACTTTATCACATCGTTATATTAGTGATAGACAACTACCAGATAAAGCAATTGATTTAATGGATGAAGCAGCCAGCCAAATTCGAATGGAGATTGATTCACGACCTGAGGAAATGGAAAAACTCTATCGACGTATTATTCAACTGAAAATGCAGCGTGAGCAATTAAAGAAAGAAAAAGACGAAGCAACCAGAAAACGCTTAGATGTATTAGAGGAAGAAATCAAGGCATTAGAGAAAGAATATTCAGGCTTTGAAGAAATTTGGAAATCCGAAAAGGCACAAATGCAAGGGTCACAAAAATTAAAAGAGCAGCTTGATCAGTCTAAAATTGAATTGGAAGCAGCTAAACGTGTTGGTGATTTGTCTAAAATGGCTGAGTTGCAATATGGACTTATTCCACAGTTAGAAGAACAAATTAAGTCCCTTGCCAGTTCTGATCCAATTAAAACGAAGTTAGTGCGTACTCAAGTAACTGAAAATGAAATTGCAGAAGTGGTTTCAAAATCAACAGGTATTCCTGTGAGTAAGATGATGGAAGGGGAGCGCGAAAAGTTATTGCATATGGAGGAGTTTTTAGCTAAACGCGTGATTGGTCAAAAAGAAGCGATTGTTGCAGTGTCTAATGCTATTAGACGTGCACGTTCTGGTTTATCTGATCCTAATCGCCCAACTGGATCATTTTTATTTTTAGGACCAACAGGTGTGGGTAAAACAGAGCTAACTAAGGCGCTTTCTGAGTTTATGTTTGACAGCGAAGATGTTATGCTTCGAATCGATATGTCAGAGTTTATGGAGAAACATTCGGTTGCACGTCTAATTGGAGCACCCCCAGGATATGTGGGTTACGAGCAAGGTGGTTATTTAACTGAGCATATTCGTCGTAAACCTTATTCGGTAATTTTACTTGATGAGGTTGAAAAAGCGCATCCAGATGTATTTAATATTTTGTTGCAAATTTTAGATGATGGACGCTTAACCGATAGTCATGGGCGCACAGTTGATTTTAAAAATACCGTACTTATTATGACGTCTAATTTAGGTTCACATTTGATTCAGGAAAAACTACAAATCGAAGGTTATGATAAGGTCAAAGAGCAAGTCATACAGATTGTTTTACAGCACTTTAGACCTGAATTTATCAATCGTATTGATGAAACAGTTGTGTTTGAACCATTGAATAAAGAAATGATTAAAGAAATTGCTGAAATTCAAATCAACCGTGTGCGTAAACGTTTGCAAGATCGCGAGCTTAAACTTGATATTTCACCTTATGCAATGGATGAGTTGGCTGATCATGGTTTTGATCCAGTATTTGGTGCAAGACCTTTGAAGCGAGCAATTCAACATTATATTGAGAATCCGCTTGCTACTTATCTATTAGAAGGAAGATATGTTACAGGTGATACGATTCAGGTCAATATCGAAAACGATGGTTTTGTATTTTCTAAGAAGGTTGAAAAAATTGTTGATAGTGCAGCAAGATAAATGGTACTAAAATGCAAATTAAATTAACTCAAGGGACTTATTAGTCTCAAATGATGTATTACTTTCAAGTGCAATTTCGATCATTTTGGTTAATGCCATTTGACGTTCTTGGCTCGTGGTTACTTCTTTTGTAATAAAAGAATCTGAAACCGTGAGTAAGCATGCAGCCTTTTTACCATAAGCTTGTGCATTAGCAAATAATGCGACTGATTCCATTTCAACTGCTTTACAACCTTGTTCGGCGTGTATTTTTATATACTCATTAAATTCTTTTCGATAAAACACATCAGTACAGTGTACTTTAGCAGAGATGATAGGGATTTGTAATTGTTTAGCCGTTTCTGAAATATGTTTGGTTAATATTTCATTAGGTTTGATATTACGTGTTTTTTGACCTGTCACGATTTCAATATAATCAGATTCGCAATACGCTTCTGTTACTAAAACCACATCATATACATTAATTTCAGGAACGTATGAGCCGCAAGAACCAATGCGAATAATATTATCAACATCATAGTGATTGAACAGCTCAGCAGTGTAAATGCCGGCACTAGGGATACCCATGCCATGTGCCATCACACTTACTTTCTTGCCTTTGTATGTCCCTGTATAGGCAAACATATTGCGTACAGTGTTAATGAGCTTAGCATCTTCTAAATAGTTTTCGGCAATAAGTTTTGCTCGAAGTGGATCACCTGGCATGATAACGGTTTTAGCAAATAAGTTTTTGTCAGCGACTTCAATATGGGGAGTTGGAATCATTTTATGTCCTTAGCTATACAGTAAATTAATGAACGCCATTGTAATCCTTTCAACTGCAATAGACAAATTATAATAGCTTATCGCACTGGAAACGTTATTAAAAAATGAAAGTGAATGAAAACAATAAAGTGGTTCGTAATGGATATATAAATACTGTTTAGCATGAAGGAGAAAAATTAAAATTATAAGGTATTTTTGTAGAAAATATAATTTTTTAGTGAAATCTGCTAGTGAGTTGTAATAGTATTACTTGGTTAAGTAATAAAATAAATGGGAGATGATGTATGAAAGTTCACAAGGTGGGGTTATTTTCAGCTATTGCAATTCCTGTTACATCAATGGTTGGTTCAGGTTGGCTCTTTAGCGCACAATTAAACGCCCAGCTTGCTGGGAATTATGCTTTTATTGCATGGGTAATTGCAGCTTTTATTGCAATTATCGTTGGACTTTGCTTTGCTAAGTTATGCGCACTTTATCCAGAGAGAGGACTAAATGCTAAGTGTGTTTCATTGAGTCATGGTAAAGACTTTGGTATGGTGTTTGCATTTGCAATTTGGTTTGGTTTGTTAGCGATGATTCCAACCGAAGCACAAGCCACTGTACAATATTTAAGTCCATTTGTTAAGTTTACTACTTTATATCAAGGTGAGAGTCTGACCTGGTCAGGTAAGATTTTTGCCGTAATCATTTTAGGGATATATTTCATTGTTAATTATTTTGGGATTAAGTTATTAGCATATGTAAATAACGTATCAACTATTTTTAAAATTAGCATTCCGACGTTGACGATTATTGTATTGCTTGTTGCTCATTTTGATAGCACTAATTTAACCTTAGCAGTAAATGATTATGCTGCAAGCTCGATTAAAACAGCTTTGATCGGAGCTGGTCTTGTTTATGCTTTTAACGGTTTTCAGGTGGTAGCATCGTTTGCCAGTGAAATTAAAAACCCAACGCGTAACATTCCATTGGCAATTATTATTTCTGTTGCTGCAACTTTAGTGTTGTATATATTATTACAATTTACATTTATGACAGCGTTACCACATGATGTGGCAGCAAAGGGCTGGGCGTCACTGAATTTCTCAAGCCCTCTTGTCAATTTAACCATTTTGCTAGGGCTAAATTTTTTAACGGTATTGTTAATCGCTGATTCAATCGTAAGTCCATCGATAACAGGTTTAACTTACTTAGGTTCTTGTTCAAGAATGCTTTATGCTATGGCAGAAAAAGGACAAATGCCACACTGGATCGCAAAATTATGTCCCGTTCACCATTTATCAAAGCGTTCGCTATTACTCAATTTTATAATTGGGATTATCATTTTATTAAATTCAGCAAGTTGGGCATCGCTGATGGTGATTACAACTGCCTTTAATGTCTTAGGTTATATGGGTGCACCTATTTCCTTGGCGGTACTGGGAAGTAAAAAAACGTCAACTAGGCTGATGACTTTATTTGTATTTATTGTTTTGTCTTTACTGTTGACAACCTTGTCGATAAAAGATTTTTGGTTAAGTAATCTAGCCATTACCGTGATGATGGTGATTTACGCAATATTGCAATTTAAGCAAGGTGGATTTAACTGGTATGGATTAACATTTGTGATCTTTTTATGGTTACTGATGCTAGTAGCAAGTTCTGTAATATTAACGATTATTTTGGCGATCATATTTTTTGTTATTATTACCAGCCCACAATTTATCAATAGATTAGGACATAAAGTTGTCTGATCTTATTTTTTCAGCTGATCTAGATATTTTTCTGCATCTAATGCAGCCATACATCCTGTGCCAGCAGAAGTGACAGCTTGTTTATAAACATGATCCATCACATCTCCTGCCGCATAAACCCCCTCGATAGAAGTCTCTGTAGCGTTACCATCTAAACCAGATTTGACTTTTATATAACGATTGTGCATCTGTAGCTGACCATTGAAGATGCTAGTGTTGGGTGTATGCCCAATCGCGATAAATACACCATCAAGTTTAAGTGTCTTTGTGTTATTTGTTTTAACGTCTTTAATCTTAACGCCCGTAACACCCATATCGTCACCCAGGACTTCTTCAAGAGTGTGGAACCATTCAAAAGAAATATTACCGTCTTGAGATTTTTTCATTAATTGATTGATTAGGATTTTTTCAGCTTTTAGCTCATCACGTCGATGAATCAAAGTAACACTTTTAGCAATGTTAGATAAGTAAAGCGCTTCTTCAACAGCCGTATTTCCACCACCAACTACAGCGACATCTTTACCACGATAGAAAAAACCATCACAGGTAGCGCAAGCTGAAACACCCTTGCCCATAAATTTTTCCTCAGAGGGTAAACCGAGGTATTTAGCAGTGGCGCCTGTTGCAATAATAAGTGCGTCACATTGATATTGATCATTATCTCCGATCAAAGTAAACGGACGTCTTTGTAAATCAACTTCTTTAATGTGGTCATAAATTATTTGTGTATTAAAGCGTTCTGCTTGTGTTTGCAATTTCTGCATAAGTTCTGGTCCTTGGATACCATGTTCTTCACCTGGCCAGTTATCGACATCTGTTGTGGTTGTAAGTTGTCCACCTAATTGCATACCAGTAATAATAACAGGATTAAGATTAGCGCGTGCTGCATAAATAGCAGCCGTATAGCCTGCGGGACCTGAACCTAAAATAATAAGCTTATGATGATTTTTCGACATGTATTACATACTCCTAAATTAACCTAATAATGAGGCATTGAAACAGTGTTCTTTTTTATACCTAAAACGCGTTACATAGTAAACGTAAAGTTTGCGAGAATCCAGAGAGCCATTGCAAATCATTTACAGTCGAATGATATCCCTTGCAACAAACATCAATTTTAGCCATTTTGTTCAAATGATCCCTCTAGTCCATTTTTTAGAATACTATAATCTACAGTTATAAATGCTGAAAGAGAATGTTACCCTGTGGATTATACATTTATGCTTTTTCGGTAAAGCTTAAAGATAATCGAAAGTGTCAAAATGAGAGCAAATAGAGTTGCAAAGATACCATCGACCATGATTGCCCTAATATCACCAGCGAAAACAAGCTCAAAAATAAATGCCATAAGTGGTGTAAAGCCCATAGCAATAGAATGAATATTTGGTCCAACTTTGGCGATGGATATTTGTGAACAGTAAATAGGAATAATTAAACTAATTAAGCTAAGCGCTAATGTTAACCATAAAACTTTGTCATCAATCAATGTCAGCTCACCATGGGTTGCACTCCAAATAAAGGGGATTAAAAACAGTAAGATGTAGCGTGAAGCTAGAATTTCGCTGGCAGAAAAAGACAATAAGTTCATCTGGTAAGATAGGTGTGAATATAGATACATAGTAACACCAACAATAAGTGTACCGATCAGAAGAAATGCAAATTCATTCCATGAATAAACATTGGTGAGCGTCACATAAAACGCGGTGATAATCAGAAATAGCAATAGTGTAAAGAGTAAATCGCTTTTGTCTTTCTTTTTCCGCCAAAGCATGTAAGAACCGATAACAGAGGGGAAAGCCGTGGCAAAAAACATAAGTAATGCAGGGCTGTAATATACGGGAATTATAAAGCTCATTAACCACATGAGTAGAAAAATAAAGATTACTTGCAGGTAGAGATTTTTATGTTGCCATAGTTTTTTGTAAAGTGAAACAAGCGTTTTATAAGATACTAAATGAAAAAAGACAAGTGCATATAGACTGCTTAGAGTGATCATTAAGCCCACTGGAATTTCGTTTCCTACGTTGTGTATCAGGCTTACTGAGGCGCCGTTTATGATAATAAAGGCGATGGTAAAAAAATATTTCATTTTATAAGATATCCATATCCAGTAAGATTGAAGTTTCATGTTCTAGCACATCAAAAGAAGAATGTGCCAGAAGTACCAGTGAACGAATGTCGGTTAAATCAGGAGTCTTGGAGAGATCGAGAGGCTCTTGCGTGAACGTTACATGACTGTGGTAACTCGCAAACTGTGAAAAATCTATTGTTTTGTGAGTATATAAGCATAGCGTGCGTACATAATGACAAGACAGATTCAAGTCACTGGTCTTGGGTTCATCTCCTCTTAAGTAATGCACAAGCATCATATCTTGTGTATTTAGCCCCTGGGCTTTTGTCATCTTATTTAAGAAGCCAGAAGCACCACTGATTCTTGGATTTAATTCAATTAATCTGAACTCACCGTTTTCAAGATGAAATAGTTCGGTATGAGCAAAGCCATTTTGATAATCACAAGCATTTAGGACATTTTCCACAAAACTTATCACTTGATTTCGAAGCCCATGATCATATATTGGCTCTATGGTTCGATATACAGGGCTGCCTAGATAGTAGTTCTTGCGGTAGGTGAATATATTACTGATGTAGTGCCTTCCTTTCACTGAGAAAGAGTCTATAACCACCTCCTTTCCTTCTATATATTCTTGAATCAGATAATGGTGGATAGGGTCAAAGTTGACCATTTTAGGACTTGATTTTAGTTTTTCTATCAATTCTTCATAAGTCTTTGCCATGAATATACCAATAGATCCTCCACCGTTAGCAGGTTTGGCAAATACAGGATAATTAAAGGGTATAACCGCTTCATATTCGGGTATGGTGCAATCAAATAACATTTGTTGAATGGCTGGCATGCCTGATGCTGCCATTGCTTGTTGCTGTAAAAATTTGCTTTCCCGTAAATGCAAAGATTCCAGTTTATTGGCTGTGTTCGGTGTTAGCCTTCGTGCTAATTCCTCGGCAAAAGGTAAATGCTGGTCACATCCATTTAGTACGAAATCAATGCGAAAGTTCTGAAGTGCCTCTATTGCAGTATCCACATTCTGTTCCCCATGCAAATGAATCTGACGGTCGAATAAATGTGCAGCAGGTCGATTGAATGCAGCTATATTACTCATGTCCGAAAATAAAGCGATGGAGTAAATCCCTTGTTCCTTTAAAGCTGTGGATAAATAACCTGCGGAATGAATAGGGTCGATGATCAGTAATGTTTTCATATTTTTATATCCTATATATCCATTTAATTATGATAACTTTTTGTGCACCTTGTGCCGATATTTCTTGATACAGCAAAAAGTCAAATTTCAGTCGATCACAATTTTGTTTCAAGTGTTACATGAGAACTCTTGGGTGCTACGCCCTAATAAATGGCGAGTAATCATAGAAAAACTCACTACGGTGTTTGTCTAGATTAAATCGTTGATCCGTTTGTGCAGGTATTGTTTGCTGCATAAAATGATAACTCCTTTTTGTTTTTTTATTCATTATATTCTGCATACTGACCATAGGAGCAGGAGCAGGAGCAGGAGCAGGAGCAGGAGCAGGAGCAGGAGCAGGAGCAGGAGCATACATATGCTTGATGATTATTGCAACCAATTTTATTTAGATATTAATAAATTGTATCCTTTTGTGTATTTTGGATGGATTATAATAATCTCTCTAAAAGAAGTTAAGTTGACTCCATAAGGAGAACAAAGCTTATTTCATTAGAAATATATAAAGGTATTAAAGCATTGCATTACTGTGATGCAAAGTTTTAAAGTGTTTGCAAAGTTAATAACCTTCAGTATAGTGAGCGTCATTATGAGCTTTAATCAATAAGTTTTAAACGATGAAAATAGCCATTTTAGGTGCAATGGAAGCCGAAATCACACCTATTTTAACAGCGGTAGATAAGTATGAAGTAACAGAATATGCCAATAATAAATATTACTTTAGTCAATATGCCGGACATGAGCTTATTCTAGCTTATAGTAAGATTGGTAAAGTGTTTTCAGCATTAAGTGCAACTATTATGATTGAGCGCTTTGGTGCTCAGATGCTATTGTTTTCAGGTGTAGCAGGTGGAGCTGCAACAGATATTCAAGTTGGAGATTTAGTCGTTGCCACTCAAACTGCACAGCATGATATTGATATTTCTGCCTTTGGGAGAAAAAGAGGCGAGATTCCTGGAAATGAGGTTTTTATTTCCACTTGTGATAATTTAAAAACAAAGCTAGAACAAGTCGCGCAAATGCTAAGTATTGAACTAAAACAAGGCATTATTGTAACAGGAGATCAATTTATCCATAATGCTCAGCACAAGATCGATATCGCCAAGCACTTTGGTGCGCATGCGATTGAAATGGAGGGGGCGAGTGTAAATTTGGTGTGTCGTGAGCTTAGCACACCATGTTTAATTTTGCGTGCTATTTCGGATACAGCAGATGGGCAGGCAGTTGATGATTTTCCTAAATTCGTTGCAATGGCTGCGGAGCGTTCAGCGAAGTTAATCTTGTCTTTAGTGGAGTCCATTTAGTTTAAATTTACCATAATACTGTTATGGATTTTATCAATTTGAGGAAGAAGCAAGCTAATCTCATTATCGTTTTCGATGATAAAATCACTAAACTTACGCCGTTCATCATCGCTTATTTGACTATTAATCATTAAAATTGTATTTTTCTTTGTTTGCTTGTCTCTTGCCATTATCCTTTGAACCTTTATTTCAAAGGGAGCACAAACACAAATGACCTTTTTAAGGTAAGAATAATTGCTTAAAGTCGATTGAGTTAATAAAGGGATGTCAACAATTGTATAAGCTGATTGACTTAGTTTAAGCGCATCTTCAATTTGCTTTCGAATAATTGGGTGCATGAGGTTGTTTAGCCATAAACGATCTTTAGCATTAAGACTTATGATTTTTCTTAACGCTAAACGATTTACCTTCATGTTATTTTGGACGACGTTTTTGCCAAAATGCTGATAAATTGCTTCGATAACATGAGGTAGTTCAATTGTTTTCTTGGCATATTGGTCAGCACAAATTACCTCAATATGGTAACGTTGAGCAAAAAGTGAAGCGACAGTAGTTTTTCCACTACCAATTCCACCGGTAAATGCGACAGGATACATGTTTTTTTGGTGTACCTTGGGTTTGTTTCTTGATAGGATAACGACGTTTGCCAAATATTTGTAGTTAAACAGTTAATGGAGTTGCTATGCAAAACATGTTACCTTGTTCTAATCTCGCTTCAGCTAAGCATTTAATCAGTATTAAAAATTTAGATCGACAGGCACTTGATCATTTAATGTGTTTAGCCAAAGAAGCCTATCATGGAAAGCTTCAAGGGAGTTTAAAGGATAAGATTATTGCCAGTTGTTTTTTTGAAGCCTCGACTCGCACGCGCTTATCATTTGAAGCAGCAATTCACCGTTTAGGCGCAAGTGTCATAGGTTTTTCTGACGCGCAGAGCACATCATTTGCACAAAAAGGAGAGTCATTAACTGATACGATTCATATGTTAAATGGTTATGCTGATGCAATTATCATGCGCCATTTTGAAGTAGGAAGTGCTGAACGTGCAGCAGCTGTTTCTGCCATTCCTGTTGTTAATGCGGGAGATGGAGCAAATGAGCATCCTTCTCAAACGTTACTCGATTTATTTACAATTGAACAGAAGTTCAACAAGATAGATGGTATTAAAATAGCGATGGTAGGGGATTTACGCTATGGTCGAACTGTACACTCACTAAGTTATGCGTTAATGAATTACCTAGATGTTACAATTTACTACGTTGCGCCAAAGGCTTTACAGATTCCAGATGAAATTTTGATAAAACTTAAACAAAAGAATGTTACTGTTACTTGTATAGAGAAGTTGGAACAAGTATTGGGTTTGATAGATGTATTATATATGACTCGACTACAAAAAGAGCGTTTTACTGGAAACGAACAGCATAAGCTGGAGTACGTGATAACAACTCAAATGCTAAAAAAACAAGCACGCAATGAGATGATCGTCATGCACCCTTTACCACGCATTCACGAGGTTTGTACTTCTGTTGATGCAACCAAATATGCCTGGTATTTTCAGCAGGCCAAAAATGGTGTATATATGCGCCAAGCGATCTTATACAATTTGTTTTTTAATTCATTTATTGCAAACCATAAAGCTTGTTAGTAATGAATACAAAACTTATTTTCCTTCGACCTCTGCAAGAGGTAGGATAAGGCGTAATTCAACCTAATTTTGATATCGTTACTAGCTATAGGATGCAAAACGACTCACCTGCCAGCTGCGCGATAAAAAATTATCTATTGTAAGGCTTTTCTTTAAAAAGCTTTTGCTTTGTGCAAGCATAGGTGTGGGGTCTGTATGGTAAAAGTTAAAGTTATATTTACGAGCAATACGTCTTAAATTACTAACGCTGCAATCTAATACTTTAGCAATTTGATGAGGTTGCATCTTTTGCTCAATACAGCGTTGAAAAAATTCCAAAATTGAGCAATTGTAATGTAGTGCGATTTTTGTCTCAACCGTAATTTTTTTCATTAATTTACTCCCTATTCTTAAATCCTTACTTTATATTTTTTTTGGCTTGATTTGATTTAAAAGCCAGCTTGGCGAAATAGCTTTTCCTTATAACTCGTTATCATATAAGTCCGTATTCAGTAGACAGCTTATTTTTCCTTTGAACACATGGTTTAAGCGTTTGGTAGCCTTTTGCTTAAGTTAGTTTGCAAGCCAATGAAATGCTTTTAAACTAGTACCAAAGGTTATTATTCTAAGCTTCTTATCTGGAGATAATACTTTATCGCAAAGCTAAGCATATGACTAGTGAAAAGTAGTAAAAATTTAAAATAACCTATATTCCGGATTCCCTGCCTCTAAATGCAAAGTCAATCATAACGCTTAAGAATGTCTATAGATATTGCAAAATGGTTCGCAATGAGTCTTAGAGAGTAGTTACAGTATATATAAATATTATTTTACTTGTTCAATAGTTTGTGCGTGGGGTTGATTATTAATTTTTATTTTTTTAGGTTGCATTGCTTCAGGAACTTCTTTGATCAGTGAGATATTTAAAATCCCATTTTCAAATTGTGCTCCTTTAACTTCAATATGATCAGCAAGCTCAAAAGTGTGAGTAAATGAACGCTCAGCAATTCCACGATGGATAAATTTACGCTCTTTATTATCATCTATTTTACTGCCAGTTACCGTAAGCTTCCCTTGGTGAACAGTAATGTCGATTTCAGATTCATTAAATCCAGCAATTGCCATGCTGATTAAATAATCTTGTTTTCCAAGTACTTCAATATTGTATGGTGGATAGCTTATCGGTTTACCTGCTTCAGCTAAAGCAAATAAACGATCAAAGCCGATAGCATTTCTAACAAGTGAGTCTAATGTATTCATATTTTTACTCCTAATATTTAGCAAGTGTAATTCATAAAAAAGCAGCAAGTTGACTATCATCAAGCCAGCTGATTTTTAGATACCCATATGGCATATCCGATGCAATAAATAAGGATGTTCAAATCAAATTCAAGTAAAAATATTTTTTATGTTTTATCTTTAATAAAGCTTAAAATGAATGACTTTGGCATTGTAGTGACATGTGATATGATGCCGTAGATTTGATAATTAGGAAAATAAGGAATATATGTCGAGTAAAAAAGTTGCTACGATTGATTTAGGCTCAAATAGTTTCCACATGTTGATTTCAGAGGTCACAATAGAAGGGCAGATTCAAGAGCTGTATCGTGGAAAAAGCAAGGTGCAATTACGAGCTGGTTTAACTGAAGATATGCGATTAACAGACGAAGTAAAAGCACGTGCCTTAGAGTGTTTACAAAATTTTGCACTATCAATTCAGCATTACCAAGTTGATGAAGTGAAGGTTGTTGGGACCTATACTTTGCGTAAAGCAAAAGAAAATATCTACGACTTTTTAGATGAGGCACAACGTATTTTAAAAGCTAAGGTTGAAGTAATTTCAGGAGAAGAAGAGGCTCGCCTTGTTTATGTTGGCGCCTCTGCTGTGGTCGAAGCACAAAAGAAAAAGGCGCTTATCGTTGACATTGGAGGTGGGTCAACTGAACTTGTAATCGGAAAAGGGCAAAATCTAAAATCATTAGTGAGTTTGGAAATGGGGTGTGTGAGTGTCCAAAATCAGTTTTTTAACGATGGATTATTAACGCTAGCTAATTTTTCACAAGCAATTAATTATGCTTATAATTTGCTTGATCCTATTGTAGCTGAATATATTCAACAAGGTTGGGATGTTGCTTTAGGCTCTTCTGGCACAATTCGTTCCATTTCTGATTTAGCACTTGCCCATAATTGGTCAGATGGCAGTATTACATGGGATGTTATGGAGATATTGGCAGCAGAGCTTTTACAAAAAAGAGTGGTAGCAAATGTTCATTTTAATGGTTTACGTTCTGATCGTGAGAATATACTAGCAGGTGGGTTTTGTGTGCTTTATGCTTTGTTTAATCGCCTAGGCATTAAAAAAATGCTGAAATCCGAGGGGGCCTTGCGCGAGGGGATGCTGTATGAAATCGTTAATAGTTATAAGCAGAAGGAATAGATGAAACAAATACCGTTAGCTTTTAGAATGCGTCCACAGTCGTTGCAAGACTATTTTGGTCAACAGCACTTACTAGCAAAAGAAAAGATTTTGGCACGAATGTTGGTTAAAAAGCAGATCGTATCAATGATTTTATACGGTGAACCAGGTGTTGGTAAAACCACCTTAGCCAAGGTGTTAGCAAATGAACTTAACGACTACTTTATTGAACTTTCTGCTGTAAGTGCTGGTATAAAAGACATTAAATCAGCTGTATTAAGTGCACAAACACGTTATGAAGAGAGTCATCAACAGACCATTTTGTTTTTGGATGAAATTCATCGCTTTAATAAGGCGCAACAAGATACACTGCTACCGCATGTTGAAAATGGGGATTTGATTTTAATTGGAGCAACAACGGAAAATCCGTTTTTCTCAATAAACAATGCCTTGCTGTCTCGTTTGACTGTATTGAAACTCAAGCCATTAACTTTGCAAGATATGAATGCATTATTAAGGCATGCCTTGAGTTGTGATAAAATATTATCCAGTTATCCATTGACCTTAAAAGACAGTACAATAGAGAAGATTTTTTATGCTTCAACTGGTGATTGTCGGTGCGCCTTGAACCTTCTGGAAGCTATGTTTTTAGTGGCAAATACAGCAGATATCAATATAAAAAAAGAGATTGAACTAGGAGATGAGTTACTGGCAATTACATTATCTGAGCATGCGCATAAGATGGATAAAGGTGGTGATTATTTTTATGATCAGTTATCTGCTTTTCATAAATCGGTTCGAGGCTCCGATCCTGATGCAGCTGTTTTTTGGCTTGCTAATATGATTGAAAGTGGTGCAGATCCATTGGTCATTGCGAGGCGAATGTTATGTATTGCTTCAGAAGACATTGGTAATGCTGATCCAAAAGCTCTTGGCTTAGCTTTAGATGCTTGGCAAGCTTATGAAAGGCTTGGTTTACCAGAAGGGCGTTTACCACTTATTCAAGCAGCAGTATATTTGGCATGTGCACCTAAGAGTAACGCTGCTTATATGGCATATAAAAGTGTATTTGATGATCTAAAAAATTATTCAGAGGTTAGTGTTCCAATCCACTTGAGAAACATTAAACCAATAGGTGAAAAGATAAGTGCAGAATATCAATATCCACATAATTTTCCTGAAGGTTATGTTAAACAGCGTTATTTGCCAGATAATGTGAATCGTCAATATTATTACCCAACAGATAGAGGACTTGAGCAGAAAATTAGCCAAAAACTATCTTACTTAAAATCAAAGTAGGTTTGAAATTCATTAAATCCTTCCTACACTTAAATTACAGATTGGATGAATATAACTGCTACATCAGAGATAGCTGAGGAAATGGCTAAAGTAGTGCAAAAAATGAGTGTGGAGTATAGACCATCATGAAGCCAAAAGTATTTACCCTAACAACAATAGCGTTAAACATTCTTACTGTAAGTTTAATTGCAGCTTCAGCAGAACCAAGTCAAAATAATACACAGGAGCATATAGATAAATTGTCACGCAGTATAGAGCTTGTTAAACAAGCATATGTAGATGAGTTAAGTGATGAAGAGATTTTAGAAAGTGCGATTGATGGCATGTTGAAATCTCTTGATCCACATTCTCGTTTTTTAGACGATGACGATTTTGCTGATTTACAACTATCGATTCATGGAGAGTTTGCAGGTCTTGGCATGCATGTTACTTCGGTTGATGAGCAGATTAAAGTGATTTCTCCTATAGATGATACTCCAGCGCATCGTGCGGGTGTGAAAGCTGGTGATTATATCATTAAAATTGATGATATAAATGTTACTGGTATGGCACTTGATGAGGCAGTTAAAAAAATGCGAGGAGAGCCTGGTACACAAGTCAATA
Organism: Candidatus Nebulibacter yamunensis; assembly: GCF_024208055.1. Classification (NCBI taxonomy): domain Bacteria; kingdom Pseudomonadati; phylum Pseudomonadota; class Gammaproteobacteria; order Thiotrichales; family Francisellaceae; genus Candidatus Nebulibacter; species Candidatus Nebulibacter yamunensis. Next base: position 2,283 of record NZ_JAMBMW010000007.1, on the reverse strand, counting down.
TCACGTTAGTAAGAGATAAAACACCCAAACCAATTATATTATCGTTGATACGCGAAAATATTAAACTTCAATCCGTGAAGTCAGAAATAATTGCAGATGATTATGGCTATATTCGGATTAGCCAATTTCAAGGTGGTACCGCAGAAGAGCTTAAATCAAATATTGATAAACTTATAAAGGATAATCCAAAGATAAAAGGCTATGTTTTGGATTTACGCAATAATCCTGGTGGTTTATTGGATTCTGCCGTTGCCATTAGTGATACTTTTTTACAGGCTAATCCAGCTAATCCTAAAAAAATTGTTTATATCAAATCACGTAACCCCTTAGAGTCAAGTACTAGCTATGCCGTAAGCAATGATTATATTAATGGTTTACCGATGGTGGTATTAGTAAATATGGGATCTGCTTCAGCTTCTGAGATTGTTGCTGGGGCATTACAAGATAATAAGCGTGCAATTATTGTTGGAGTGAAAACCTTTGGTAAAGGTTCTGTACAAACTGTTATTCCAATTTCTGAAACCAATGCGGTTAAACTTACAACTGCTCGCTATTACACACCAAATGGTATAGCGATTCAATCACAAGGTGTGATTCCTGATGTGATCGTTGAAGGCGAGGGAACTTTGTTGGTTACCACTATGGGTGATGGTAAAAATAAGGATAATCAAACTGAATCATTGACATTTGATGAAAGTAGTTTTCATCATGCTATCTTATCGAATAATGATAAAATAAAAGATAAACAAACCAAGCAGGCATTAGAGGATTATAAAAAAGATTATAAGATAACGCAAACCTTAGAAACTAAGGATAATCAATTAGCTGAAGCAATCAGTATTTTAAAAGCTTTAAGTATTATGGAGTCATAAATAGAATGGTTTCTTAAAATTATGAGAAAACTAGAAACCAAGAGAAAATTATACTGCTTTTTTAAAAAAAATCGCTAGAATGTCTCAAAATCATTTATTCGACCTTTGCAGATGCTGGATAAAAATATTGTAATCATTGGCGTAGTAGGTGGATCAGGCTCGGGAAAAAGCCTGTTATCTAATACGATAGTTGAAGAGTTAGAAGACCTTGAATCTGCGCGAGTTACTGTGTTATCAGAAGATCATTATTATCGTGACAATAGTCATTTATTAAGAGAACAACTTGACAAATTGAATTATGATCACCCAGATGCGTTTGAGCATACTTTGTTAAAAACGCATCTAGAAACCTTGATTGCAGGACAAAATATTGATGTGCCAATATATGATTATGCAACCCATAGTCGTGTTAAAAACAAAACGCTACCAATTAGTGGACAAACCAGTATTTTAATTTTAGAAGGAATTATGCTTTTTACTGATGCAGGGCTTCGTAATTTAATGGACATTAAGATTTTTATGGATACTCCAATGGATGTCTCTTTCATTCGTCGTTTGGTTCGAGATCAAAAAGAACGTGGACGTAGTGTAGATAGTGTAGTAACGCAATATTTAGAAACTGTGCGTCCGATGTTTTTACAATTTATTGAACCTGCAAAGCGATATGCTGACATTATTGTTCCACATGGAGGTAAGAATAAGATTGCGATTGATCTCATTCGCTCAAAAGTACGTGAGTTATTACGTTTCAGCAGAACAATTTGAGGCATGCCCTTAGAGTTTGAAAAATGAAGACTCTAAGCTAAACAAAGAGTGAGTATACTTATTTTTGTGATTTGATTGGTAGGTTCATTTTGTAATGTGTTGACTAGTGATGTAATTGTTGCCCCAGTTGTATAAACGTCATCCACAATTAATAGGTGTTGTGCTGATATAGATTTAGTTTGTATAAATACATTATGCATTTGTATTTGCCTTTGTTGATAGTTTGATTTTGCTTGAGGTTTGGTGTATTTCCTGCGTTTGATTGAACGTATATCCAATATTTGGTTTTGTTTTATAATATGTTTAGCCAAAATTTCTGCTTGATTAAATCCACGCACTAAAAAGCGCAAACGATGACTGGGAACTGGTAAAATATAATCAACATCATTTAAGAAAGGCTGACGCTGAAATGCTTTTTTCATGTACTGACCAAGAAAAACTCCTGCAATGTGATTTTTTTGATATTTGAATAGAAATAAAAGCTTACGTGTTAAACCCTCAAAATGATTAAAAGCATATAATAGAGTTCTTTCCAAACCTCAATTAGTCAATTCAAAGTTGTAAATTCCCGTTATTAAATTAAATCGAAGTCCAAACCTTTTTCGTCTATTCCGATATTTGTCGGCAATAATTTTAAAACGTTTTA